>NZ_JBJGYJ010000013.1:0-128008 GCF_054049935.1 Geodermatophilus sp. SYSU D00742 | reverse complement strand
GGGGTGTGGTTTTTGGTTGTGGGGGGGGGGGGGGGCGGGGCGGGGGGGGGGGGGGGGGGGGGGGGGGGGGCGGGCGCGCCGGGCCGCGCGGGCGGGGCCCCCCCTCGGCCGCGCCGGCGACGCGCTGCCCACCGCCCGCGAGCTGGAGTTCCGCGCGGCGCACGCCGCCGCTCGCGACGCCGTCCACCAGCCGCTGGACCCCGACGTGGTGCGCACCGCGCTGGCCGGCCACGAGTTGCTGGAGGTGCACTCCGCCGCCGGCGACCGGGCCACCTACCTGCAGCGGCCCGACCTCGGCCGGCAGCTGGCCGAGGGGACGTCGCTGCCGCGGGCGGGCGCCGACCTCGCCGTCGTCGTCGCCGACGGGCTGTCGCCCCGGGCGGTGCACGAGCACGCCGCGGGCCTGACGACGGCGCTGCTCGACCGGCTGCCCGGCTGGACGGTCGCCCCGCTGGTGCTGGCGCACCAGGCGCGCGTGGCGCTCGGGGACGCCGTGGGCGCGGTGCTGGGCGTGCGGGCCGTCGTCGTCCTCATCGGGGAGCGGCCGGGGCTGTCGTCGGCGGACTCACTGGGCGTGTACGTGACCTGGGACCCGCGGCCGGGACGGGCGGACTCCGAGCGCAACTGCGTGTCCAACGTGCGGCCGCCGCACGGGCTGTCCTACGCGCAGGCCGCCGACACGGTGGCCGCGCTGCTGACGGCGGCCCGCGAGCTCGGGGCCTCCGGCGTGGCGCTCAAGGACGAGGGACCGGCGCTGCCGGCCGGAGCAGGGTGACGGTCGACGGGTGACCGCTCAGCCGAAGACCGCGTCGGCGGCGTACTGGTCGCTGCTCGTCTCCTGGAACTCCACGATCCGGCCGTTCCGCATCCGGCAGACGTGCACGTCCGTGGTCTGCGACGAGGTCGTCCCCCGTGAGGGCGGAGACCGCGTCGGCGTCGCCGGACGGATGACCCAGACAGACGCCCGGCGACACCGGCGGGCGCGAGCAGTGTCGACCTGCTGCCCTCGTACCGGAAGGTGATCGGCCGGAACCCGGTGTGGCGGTCGCCGTGCGTGTCAGCGTCGGCGCAGCAGCCGGGCCGGCCGGCGCCGTCGTCCCACGCCGGGCTCCTCGGCCGGCACCGGATCCGGCGTCTCCGCCAGCGCGGCGTGGCGCTCGCGCAACCGCGCCCGGATCTCCTCCGGGGTGTGCGCGCGGCGCTGGCGCTCGTTGCGGGCGAGCACCGCCCCGCTCGCCGCGACGCCCGCGAGGCCGGCCAGTCCGAGGAGCTTCCAGAGGCGCACGGTCGCCTAACGTAGCCGCGTGTCCCCGCCCCGTGCGCTACCGCTGGACGACGCGGTCGAGCTCACCCGCACCGGTGACGTGTGGGTCTTCCGCGGCGCCTCGGTCGCCGACCGCGCCATCCAGGCGCTGACCAACGCGCCGGTCAACCACGTCGGCATGGCCGTGGTGCTGGAGGACCTGCCCCCGCTGCTGTGGCACGCCGAGCTGGGCCGGTCGCTGCCGGACGTCTGGACCGGTCACCACCAGCGCGGCGTCCAGTTGCACGACCTCGGCGACGCCGTCCGCACGTGGCGGCACCGGTACGGGCAGCGGGCCTGGCTGCGGCAGCTGGTCGGCCCGGCCGACGACGGCGGCGTGACCCCCGAGATGGAGGACGCCGTCCTGCGCACCGTCGCCCGCCTGGACGGCAGGCCGTTCCCTACCACCCGCGGGCTGGCCCTGGGGTGGGTGAACGGCCGGCTGCGCCGGCGGACGACGGCCGAGACCGTCTTCTGCGCCGAGCTGGTGGCCACGACCTACACCGCGATGGGCCTGCTCGACGGTGGCCGCCCCCGCAACGCCTACGACCCGGGCAGCTTCTGGTCCGGCGACGACCTGCGGCTGCTGCAGGGCGCCCGCCTCGGCCCGGAGATCCCGGTGGACGTGCCCGCCGCCTGACCCGCCCGGCTCAGGACGGCCGGCGCACCCGGTAGGTGGTCTGCACCATGCCGCCGGGGAAGGTGCGGGTGCCGACGTGCTCCAGCGGGATGTCGGCGGCGAGCTCCCCGAAGGGGGTGTGCCCCGTGCCGATGAGCACCGGGACCCGCGACAGCGTGAGGTCCGCGACCAGCCCGGCGCGCAGGAAGGCGTGCACCGTCCGGCCGCCGTCGACGTACACCCGCCGGTACCCGGCCGCGCTCAGGGCGCCCACCGCCTCGTCGAAGCCGCGGTGCACGGTGATGCGGGGATCGGCGTGGGGGGCCAGCGTCGTGCTGAGCACGTGCACCGGCCTGCCCTGGTAGGGCCACTCGCCCATCGGCGCGATCACCTCGTAGGTGGCGCGGCCCATGACGAGGGCGTCGATGCCGGAGACGAACTCGGCGAAGCCGAAGTCGCCGCCGGCGCCGTCGTCCGGGGCGCCGCCGGCCTCCGCCTCGCCGGTGAGCCAGGACAGGTCGCCGTCGGGGCGGGCGATGAACCCGTCGACGCTCATGCCGAGGAACACGGAACCGGTGAAGGAGGCGTCCATGCCGCCAGCGTGCCCGAGGGTGCCGACGGAACCGGTGGTCCGGCCGACGACGTATCCCGCCCGGACTGTCGGTCCTCTGGTGTAGGCAATACCCGCAGGATCCCCGGCGTTGTACACAGCACGGGGGGAGCGCCCAGGAGGGCCACCATGTTCGAGGCCATCGTCCCCAGGGGACCGGCCTCCGACGTCCCGCCGGAGGTCGCCGACCGCTCCACGGTGAGCGGGCCGGCTCCCGTCCCCGCACACCACACGCACTGGGCCCGGCCGGACATCGCCGGGGACCTCGTCGCCGTCGCCTTCACCCCCGGTGCCGCCCCGCCCCGGGAGATCCACGTGCGGCCCGAGCTGTACGAGCGGCTGCTGGCCGACCTCCCGCCCGGGGACCGCGCTGCCGTGGTGGAGCTCGGCGTCCTCGGGGGACCGGTCGGCGTCCGGCTCGTCGTCGACCCGCACCTGCCCGGCAGTCCCGGCTTCGAGGTGGTCCGCGCCCTGCCCACCGCCCCCGCCCCGCCGCAGGCCCCGCCCTGGCCGGCCGCGCCCGGCGGGCACGCCGCCGCGGCGTGAAGGCGACCCCGGCGGGTCGCCGCGGGATGTGCACGGTGGTGGTCATCAGCCACTGATCGCCGCCCCCGTGCCGACCGCGCCCGGTTCAGCGGGAGGGGGCCCCGACGGGCTGCCCGAGCCGGACGACGGTGTCGCCGGCCCGCTCGACCCCGTCGTCGTGGGTCACGCACACGACCACCCGGCCGGCCAGCGCCGTCCGCAGGTCGCGGACCAGCGCGGCGGCGGTCGGCGGGTCCAGGTGGGCGGTCGGCTCGTCGAGCAGCACCACGTCCCGGTCGGCCAGCAGGGCACGGGCCGCCGCCAGCCGCCGCCGCTCGCCGCCCGACAGCGCGGTCCCACCGGCGCCGACCGGCGTGTCCAGGCCGTCGGGAAGGGCGGCGAGCAGCTCCCCGAGCCCGGCCGCGGTGAGCGCGGCCCGCATCCGGGCCTCGCCCGCGGGCCCGGAGAGCTCGCCGCGGGGCGCGGCGACGGCGAGGTTGGCGCGGATCGTCGAGGCGAACACGTGCGCCTCCTGGGGCAGCCAGGCCATGCGGGAGCGCACGTCCTCCCCGGTCACCCGGTCGGCCGGCACGCCGGCGAGCGTGTAGCCGCCGCCGCGCGGCCGCAGGGCCGCGAGCAGCACGGCCAGGAACGTCGACTTCCCGGCGCCCGACGGGCCGCGCACGACCAGCCAGCCGCCACCGGCGTCCGCCCGTGCCGTGAGCCCGCGCAGGACGTCGGGGCCGCCGGGCCAGCCGGCGGTGAGGCCGTCGGTCGCCAGCGCGCGCACCGGCGCGGGGACCCGGAGCGGATCGGCGGGGTCGGCCGGCACCGGGGCGGTGAGGACGGCGTCGAGCCGGGCGCGGGCGTCGGCGAGTGCGCCCCGCCGCTGCAGGGCACCGACCAGCCCGGTCAGCGGCTCGGCCAGGGACAGCGGGGCCAGCGCCAGCACCGCGATCGCCGGGCCGGTCACCCCCGACGCCACCCCCGCCGCGGCACCGGCCACCGCGGACAGTCCGGTACCGAGCGCGACCAGGCCGATCCCCAGTGCGCCGGCCGCGGTGCCGGTGCGGTCGGCGGCGCTGCGGCGGCCGGACAGCGCGGCCAGGTCGGCGGCGGTGTGCCCGGCGAGGCCGTGCGCGCGCAGGTCCGCCGCCCCCTCCAGCGCGGTCGTCGTGTCGCGGAGCGCGGCCACCCGTAGCGCCGCCTCGGCCCGCGCCGCGCCGGCGTCTCCCCGCCGGTGCACCGCGGCGACCAGCGCAGCGGTGGCCAGCAGCACCACGCCCGTCGCGCCGGCCGCGGCGGGCGAGACGAGCGCGAGCGCGCCCACGGTCCCCGCGGTGACCACCCCGGCCACGAGTGCGGGCGGCACCACCCGCACCGACAGGTCCTGCACCAGCCCGACGTCCCCGACGACCCGGGCCAGCGCCGAGCCGGGCGTGCGGTCGGCGGTGACGCCCTGCCGGGCCAGCGCCCGCCACACCCGCACCCGCAGGTCGGCGGCCATGCGCAGTGCCGCGTCGTGCGCGGCCATCCGCTCCACCCAGCGCAGGCCGGCCCGGCCCAGCCCGAAGGCCCGGACCCCGACGATCGCGACCAGCAGCGTCAGCACCGGCGGCATCTCCGCCGCCCGCACGACGAGCCAGCCGGAGACGGCGGTCAGCGCCACCCCCGCGCCGGCCGACGCGGCGCCGGCGGCCACCGCCCGCACCAGCGCCCGCCGCGGCCAGCCCGGCCCGCTCGCGGGGACCGCCCCACCGGATGGCCGAGGCGCGGCCGGTCCCGATGTGGCGGCGGCCGCCCGGGCAGCGCCGGCTCCCGCAGGATCGGCGACCTCGTGGCCGTGCGGCGCCGATCGCCACGGGATCGCCGACCTCGCGGCGGAGGCGGGTACCGGGGAGGGGAGCGCGACGGTCCGGTCGGCCAGGGCGGCCAGGGCCGGGTCGTGGGTCACCAGGAGCACGGTCACCGTGCCGCGCAGGGCGTCGAGCACCGCGGCCACCCGGGCGGCGGCGTCGTCGTCCAGGTGCGCGGTCGGCTCGTCGAGCAGCAGCAGGCGGGCGCCGCGGCGGATCCGCACCAGCGCGCGGGCCAGGGCCACCAGCTGCAGCTCGCCGGGGGAGAGGGTGGTGCAGGTCCGGCCGGCCAGCCCGGCCGCCCCCAGCCGGGCCAGCGACTCGACGACGGGCGCCTCGCCGGGGACGGCATCCCCGGCGGACCGCCCCGCCCCGGCCGCCGGCCCCGCGTGCCGGCGCAGCTCGTCGGCGACGGTCGGCCCGGTCGTCCGCGGGTGCTGCGGTGCGTACGCCACGCCGCCCGTGGGGACGCCGGTGACGGTCCCCTCCACCAGGGCCGCCGGAGGCACGAGTCCGGCCAGCGCCGCGAGCAGCGTCGACTTGCCCGACCCGCTCGCGCCGCGGACGGCGACCAGCTCACCGGGCCGGACGTCGAGGTCCACCGGCAGGAGGGCAGGTGAGGTCCGGCCGGGGAAGCGGACGGTCAGCCCGCGGACGGCGACGTCGGCGCCGCGCGGGTCGTCGTCCGGACCGGTCGCGGGCGGCGGCGCGACGGGCGCGGCGAGGACCGCGCGCGCCTCGGCGGCGGCCAGCTCGGCGTCCTCGCCGGCGTGGTGGGCGGCGCCGAGCGCACGCAGCGGGGCGAACGCCTCGGGGGCGAGCAGCAGCGCGGTCAGGCCGACCGCCAGCGCCATGTCACCGTGCACCAGGCGCAGGCCGACGGTGACCGCGACCAGCGCGACCGACAGCGTGGCGAGCAGCTCCAGCACCAGGGACGAGAGGAACGCCAGCCGCAGCGTGGCCAGCGTGCGGCGGCGGGAGGCGTCGCCGAGCTCGGCCAGCGCCGCGGCCTGCTCGGCGGCCCGGCCGAGGCCGACCAGCACGGGCAGCCCGCGCACCAGCTCGGCGACGTGCGCGGCGATGCGGTCCAGTGCCCGGGCGGCGGCGGTCGTGCCGTCCCGGGTGGTGAGGCCGACCAGCACCATGAACACCGGCACCAGGGGCAGGGTCACCGCGACCAGCGCGGCGGAGAGCAGGTCGGTCCGGGCGAGGACGACCAGCAGCACCGGCGGGACGACCAGCGTCTGGGCCAGCGCGGGCAGGCGGGTGGCCAGGCCGGGGCCGAGGTCGGCCAGCCGGGTGGTGGCCAGCACCGCGGCCGGCCCGGGGCCGCCCGCGGCCTCGACCGCCGCCGGCGAGGCGGCGAGCCGGGCGACCAGCCGGGCACGCAGCTCCTCCTCGGCGCGGCGGCCGTCGCGGGCGGCGAGCAGCTCCCCGGCCCAGCCGGCGACCGCGCGCAGTACGACCCCGGCGACGGCGGCCAGCAGCGGGCCGGTGACCTCTCCCTCGGCGTGTCCGGCCGCGCGCGCCACCGCGTGCGCGAGCCCGGCGGACACCAGCACCAGGCCGGCCACCTGGCCCAGCGCGGCGACCGCCTGCCGGACCAGCGCACCGGTCAGCCCCGGCACCCCGGCCAGCGGCCCCCGCGTGCGCGGGGCGGGGGCGGCCACCCGAGCCCTCACGCGTGCACCGGCTCGGCGGTCAGCCGCTTGCGGAAGACCCAGTAGGTCCAGGCCTGGTAGCCCAGCACCACGGGCAGGCCGATCCCGGCCGCCCAGGTCATGACGGTGAGGGTGTAGTCGCTCACCGAGGCGTCGGCGACCGTGACGTCGAAGGCGGGGTCGATCGTCGAGGGGACGACGACCGGGTAGGCCGCGCCGAACACCGTGGCGGCCGCGGCGACGAGCAGGACGCCCCACGCGGCGAACGCCTGGCCCTCGCGCCCCACCCGCACCCGTGCCCACGCCGCCGCCACCGCCAGCGCGGCGACCAGCCAGAGCACGGCGGTCACCGGTGTCCCGTGGCGGAGGTGCACCAGGCCGGCCCAGGCCAGCAGCGGCACCGCGGCCACGGGCGCCCACCGCCGGGCGAGGTCGCGGGCGGCGACCCGCACCGGCCCGTCGGTCTTGAGGGACAGGAACAGCGCGCCGTGCACCACGGAGAAGGCCAGCACCGCGACCGCGCCGAGCAGCGCCGACCAGCCGAGCCCCGAGAAGGCGCCGCCCACGCGGGTGCCGTCGGCGTCGATGGGCAGGCCCAGGGTGGTGGCGCCCAGCGCGGCCCCGATCCCGAGCGCGGCGATCAGCGAGCCGGCGGTGATGATCCGGGTCCACGTCGCGTCCCAGGCCTCGGTGTGGTGCGAGTGCCGCCACTCGAACGCCACCGCCCGGATGATCAGTCCGAAGAGCACCAGCACGAACGGCAGGTACAGCGCCGGCAGCCAGGTGGCGTACCAGCCGGGGAAGGCGGCGAACACCGCGCCGACGGCGGTGATCAGCCAGACCTCGTTGCCGTCCCACAGCGGGCCGATGGTGCGCAGCAGCAGGTGCCGCTCGGCGGGGCGGCGGCCGAGCACCGGCAGCAGCGCGGCGACGCCGAAGTCGAAACCCTCGAGCAGCAGGAAGCCGGTCCAGAGCACCGCGACGGCGGCGAACCAGAGGGTCTGCAGGTCCATGGTGGGCAGCTCCAGCTCAGTAGGCGAACGAGAGGACGTCGTCGTCGGGCTCGCGGCGGGTGCCGTCCCGGCCGGCGGGCAGGTCGTCGTCCGGCGTCCCCTCGGGGGTGGCACCGGGCGTCGGGGCGTCGTCCCCGGTGGTGACGCCGCGGCGGACGAAGCGGGTGATGAGCCACAGCTCGACGACGGCGAGCACGCCGTAGACGAGGGTCAGCGCGGTCAGCGACGTCCAGATCTCGGCGGCGCTGACGCCGGGGGAGACGGCCTGGGCGGTGAAGAACCACACCTGCTCGTCGACGGGGACGTCGGGGTTCGGGTACACGACGAAGGGCTGGCGGCCCATCTCGGTGAAGACCCAGCCGGTCGCGTTCGCCGCGAACGGCGCGGCCACGGCGAGCAGCGCGCCGTACACGCCGATCCGCGACGTCGGCACCCGGCCTCCCCGCGTCGCCCACAGGGCGTAGGCGGCGACCCCGGCCGAGACCGCGCCCATGCCGATCATGAGCCGGAAGCTCCAGTACGTGACCCCGAGCAGCGGGGTGTAGTCGATCTCCTCGCCGGCGAGGGCGCCGAAGCGCGAGGGGTCGTCGGGGTAGGTCTCGCCGTAGACCGCCGCGTACTCCTCCTGCAGCTCGTTGACGCCCGGCACGGCGGTGGAGAAGTCGCCGTGCGCGAGGTAGGAGAGCAGGTAGGGGACCGTCAGCGAGTGCACGTCGTCGCACTCGTTGGAGCCGAGCTTGCCCCAGGCGAAGACCGAGAAGGACGCCGGCGCCTCGGTCTCGCACAGCGCCTCGGCGGAGCTCATCTTCAGCGGCTGCTGCTGGTACATGAGCTTGCCCTGCCAGTCGCCGGTGAGGGCGACGAGCACGAACGCGGCCAGCGACACCCAGCCTCCGAGCCGCACCGAGCGCCGCCACACCGCATGGTCGGGCTCGGTGGTGGGGGCGCCGGCCAGCTCCCGGCGGCGCAGGTGCCACAGGCCGATGCCGACCAGCAGTGCCCCGGCGACCATGAGCGCGGCGACGATCGCGTGGCTGAAGGCGGCCAGCGCGGTGTTGTTGGTCAGGACGGCGAGGAAGTCCACCTGCACCGGCCGGCCGGTCGCGTCGTCGCTGACGACGCCGACCGGGTGCTGCATCCAGGAGTTCGCCGCGATGATGAAGTACGCGCTCACGACCGAGCCGATCACCGCCGCCCACAGCGCGGCCAGGTGGAGCTTCTTCGGGATCCGGCCCCAGCCGAAGATCCACAGGCCGAGGAACGTGGACTCGAGGAAGAAGGCCAGCAGTGCCTCGAGCGCCAGGAGCGAGCCGAAGACATCGCCGACGAACCGGCTGTACTCGCTCCACGCCAGGCCGAACTGGAACTCCTGCACGAGGCCGGTGGCGACGCCGAGGACGAAGTTGATCAGGTAGATGCGACCCCAGAAGCGGGTCATCCGCAGCCACTCGGGCTTGTCGGTCCGCACCCACATCGTGTGCATGACCGCGACGAGGACCCCCAGGCCGATGGTCAGCGGCACCATCAGGAAGTGGTAGACGGTCGTGATCCCGAACTGCCAGCGCGCCACGTCCAGGACGTCCACGGCCGCTCTCCTCACTGGGCGACGTACGATCGGTCGAGTTCTTTCTACGCCCAGTAGAAGACGTTGTTCTACGACATGTAGAAGAACGGGGTGTGAGACGCGAGACAGGAGGCTCCGTGGCGTCGTTGGGTGAGCTGGAGCGGGCGGTCATGGACCGGCTGTGGTCGGCCGGCGGCGCCGTCTCGGCGACCGAGCTGCGCGACGGACTGGCCGACCGGGGCCTGGCGCTGACCACCGTGCACACGGTGCTGACCCGGCTGGAGCAGAAGGGCTTCGTCGTCCACGACGACGCCCGGCCGCGGCGGTTCCGGCCGCGGGCCACCCGGGAGGAGCACGCCGCGGAGCTGATGCACGAGGTGCTCGGACAGGCCGGGGACCGGCAGGCGGTGCTGGCCCGCTTCGTCGGCAGCGTCGACCCCGCCGAGGCGCGGCTGCTGCGCGAGCTGCTGGGTGGGGCGGGTCCCGACCGGCAGAGCTGACGCGGTGCTCCCCGCCACGGCGGCCGCCCTGGCCGTGCTCGCCGCGCTGCTGGCCTGGCCGGTGCCGGCGCTGCTGGCCCGCGCCCGGTGGCCGCGACGCGATCCGCTGGTCGCCCTCGTCTGCTGGCAGGCGATCGGGCTGGCCGGCGGCCTGTCGATCATCGGGGCGCTGCTGGTGCACGGGCTGGCGCCGTGGGGACACTCGCTCCCGGAGGCCTGGTGGCACTGGATCACCCGGCAGCCCGCCGAGGCGCCGGTGCGGGGCGACCACTGGGTGACCCAGACGCTGGCCGCCGTGCTCGCCGCCGAGCTGCTCGGCGTCCTGCTGCTGTCGTGGGTGCGCACCGCGCGCACCCGCCGCCGGCACCGGGACCTCCTGGAGCTGGTCGTGCAGCCGGCCGCCGTGCCCGACGCCCGGTTGCTCGACCACCCCGCGCCCGTGGCCTTCTGCATCCCCGGGGCCAGGCCGCTGCTGGTGCTCTCCTCCGGCATGGTCGCCGAGCTCGACGACGAGCAGCTGGCCGCCGTCGTCGCCCACGAGCGGGCCCACCTGCGTGAGCACCACCACCTGCTGCTGCTGCCGTTCGTCGCCTGGGAGGCGGCGCTGCCGGTGCTGCCCGCGGCGGGGCGGGCGCACGCGGCGGTGCGGGCGCTGGTCGAGATGCGCGCCGACGACGTGGCACTGGGCTCCCTGACCGGGGCGGCGCCGCGCCGCACGCTGGCCCAGGCGATCGTCGTCGCGGCCGGTGGCGCCGGGGGGGCGGGGGTGCCCGACGGTGCGCTCGCGGTCACCGGCAGCGCGCTCGGGGCGCGGGTGGCCCGGCTGCTGGAACCGCCGTCCCCGCTGCCGCGCTGGGCCCGGACGACGGCGCTGCTGGCCGCCGTCGCGCTCCTGCTGGTCCCGACCGCCCTCCTGCTCCTCCCCGCCCTCTAGGTGGTGGTGCGGTCGCGCCGCGCGGCCGGGGGAGTGGGGCCCGGGAGGACCGCGCTGTCCCGGGGTCGGCTCCCGTTGCCCGGCAGGGCGGCGAAGCGGCGCAGCCGCAGGCTGTTGGTCACCACGAAGACCGAGCTCAGCGCCATCGCAGCGCCGGCGATCATCGGGTTGAGCAACCCGGCCATGGCCAGCGGGAGCGCGGCCACGTTGTAGGCGAAGGCCCAGAACAGGTTGCCCTTGATCACCGAGAGCGTGCGGCGGGAGAGCCGGATGGCGTCGGCGGCCACCCGCAGGTCGCCACGCACGAGCGTGAGGTCGGAGGCCTGGATCGCGACGTCGGTGCCCGTGCCCATGGCCAGCCCGAGGTCGGCCTGCGCCAGGGCAGGGGCGTCGTTGACGCCGTCCCCGACCATGGCCACGACCCGCCCCTCGGCCTGCAGCCGCCGGACGACGGCCACCTTGTCCCGGGGCAGCACCTCGGCGACCACCTCGTCGATGCCGACCTCGGCCGCGACCGTGCGGGCCACGGCCGCGTTGTCGCCGGTCAGCAGGACCGGGTGCAGCCCGAGGGCGCGCAGCTGGGCGATCGCCGCCGCCGAGGTCGGCTTGACCGCGTCCGCGACGACCAGCAGGCCGGCCGCCGCGCCGTCCACCGCGACGAGCACCGCCGTCCGTCCCTGTGCCTCGGCTGCGGCCTGGGCGGCGGCCAGCGGCTCCGGCACCGCCACCGAGCGCTCCGCCAGCAGGCGGGGCCGCCCGACGAGCACCGCCGCGCCCTCGACGACACCCTGCACGCCGAGCCCGGCGACGTTCGCGAACTCCTCGACCGCCGGCAGCGGGCCGACCCGCTCGGCGGCCGCCGTGGCCACCGCCCGGGCGACCGGGTGCTCGGAGCCGTGCTCCAGCGCGCCGGCCAGCCGCAGCACGCGGTCGGCGTCCGCCCCCGGGGCGGGGACGACGTCGGCCAGGGTCATCCGGCCGGTGGTGACCGTGCCGGTCTTGTCCAGGACGACGGTGTCGACCGCGCGCGTGGACTCCAGCACCTCCGGCCCCTTGATGAGGATGCCGAGCTGGGCGCCGCGTCCGGTGCCGACCATGAGCGCGGTCGGCGTGGCCAGGCCCAGGGCACACGGGCAGGCGATGATCAGCACCGCCACGGCCGCGGTGAAGGCGGCCGGGAGCCCGGCGCCGGCGCCGATCCAGAAGCCGAGGGTGGCGACGGCGAGGGCCAGCACGACCGGCACGAAGACGCCGGACACCCGGTCGGCCAGCCGCTGCACCTCGGCCTTGCCGTTCTGTGCCTCCTCGACCAGCCGCGCCATCTGCGCCAGCTGGGTCTCCGCGCCGATCCGGGTGGCCCGCACGACCAGCCGGCCGCCGGCGTTCACGGTGGCCCCGACGACGGCGTCCCCGGGCCCGACCTCGACCGGCACCGACTCCCCGGTGAGCATCGAGGCGTCGACCGCCGAGGCGCCCTCGACGACCTCGCCGTCCGCGGCGATCTTCTCGCCGGGCCGGACGACGAACAGGTCGCCCACCGCCAGCTGCTCCACCGGCACCCGGTGCTCGGCGCCGCCGCGCAGCACCGCCACCTCCCTGGCGCCCAGCTCCAGCAGCGCCCGCAGGGCGGCACCGGCCCGCCGCTTCGACCGCGCCTCGGCGTACCGCCCGGCCAGGAGGAACGTGGTCACCCCGGCGGCGGCCTCGAGGTAGACGTTCGCGCTCCCGTCGCCCCGGGCGACGGTGAACTCGAACGGGTGGGTCATCCCCGGCTCGCCCGCCGTGCCGAGGAACAGCGCGTACAGCGACCACAGGAACGCCGCACCGGTGCCGAGCGAGACGAGGGTGTCCATGGTCGCGGCGCCGTGGCGCAGGTTGGTCCAGGCGGCGCGGTGGAACGGGAGCCCGCCCCACACCACCACCGGCGCGGCGAGCGTGAGCGAGAGCCACTGCCAGTGCTCCACCTGCAGCGCCGGCACCATCGCCATCGCCACCACGGGGAGGGTGAGCAACGCCGAGACCACCAGCCGGGTGCGCAGGGGATCGGCCGTGCCCGGCTCGGCCTCCTCGGGAGCGGCCGGCCGGGGCAACGTGGCGCTGTACCCGGTCTTCTCGACGGTGGCGATCAGGTCCTCGGGCGTGACGTCGCCGGAGTAGGAGACCCGCGCCTTCTCGGTCGCGTAGTTGACCGTCGCGGTGACGCCGTCGAGCCGGTTGAGCTTCTTCTCGATCCGGGCGGCGCAGGAGGCGCAGGTCATGCCACCGATGGCGAGTTCGACCTCACCGGCGGGGCGCTGGGTGGTGGTGCTCAACGTGGGTCTCCTCAGCCGCCGTGACCGTGACCGGCCGGCTCGTCGGGGGTGCCGTCGGCCCCGCCGGGCGCGACCCGGACGGTGAACGCGGCGGTGTGCACGGCGTCGCCGTGCCGGAACTCGAGGAACAGCCGGTACGAGCCCGGGGACGGCGCGGTGGCGGCGAACCCGACGTGCGGGCCCGGCGCCGGTGCGACGCCGTCGGCCGGCTCCACCGGGTGCACGTGCAGGTAGGCGAGGTCGCCGTCGCGCAGGGCGACGAGGTGGCCGTGGGCGCCGAGGTACGGCTGCAGGTCGGTGACCGGTCGGCCGTCCCGGCTGATGCTGAACGTCAGCTCGGACTCCCGGCCGGTGACCAGCTCCCCGGTCAGGACGACGGTGTAGCCGTCGACCTCGGCGACCGCGGCCGGCTCCGGCAGCGGCTGCGGGTCGTGGCTCCCGGGCACCTCGACGTCGGCGCCGAGGAGCAGCTCCTCGCCGAGCGCGGTCGGGGTCGTGTCGACGACGACCCGCCAGCTGCCCGGGGTCAGCGCGACCGGCGTCCGCCAGGTGCCGTCGGCGTCCAGTTCCGGGTGCAGGTGCTGGTAGCCGGTGAGGTCGCGGCGGACCGCGACCAGGTGCAGGTCCTCGTCGTGGTCGACGTCGAACTCGCGCACCGGGGCGCCGTCGGGGCCGAGCACGCGGAAGGCGAGGGTCGCCGTCCCGGCCGGCAGGTGCTCGTCGAGCAGCTCCAGGACGTACCCGGAGTCGGCGACGGCGAGCCCGCCGGAGGCGGCGTCGGCACCCGCCGGAGCCCCGGCGGGTGCCGGGGCGGTCGCGTGCGGCTCCGGTGCCGCGACGGGTCCCACCGCGGCGCCGACCCCGACGGCGGCGCCGAAGACGGCGGCCAGGCCGAGGGCGACGACGGTCAGTCGCGCCGGGGTGTTCATGACGGTCCTCTCGGAGGCGGCGGGGGAGTGCGGGGTGGCCGGCCACCCCGGCGGGGTCAGCTGCCGGCCACCTCGTAGCCGGCCTCCTCGACGGCGGCGCGCACGGCGTCCTCGTCGACCGGCGCGCTGCTGCTGACGGTCAGGCCGCCGGTGGCGAGGTCGACGTCGACGGCGGTGACACCGGGGACGGCGGAGACCTCCTCGGTGACGGCGGAGACGCAGTGGCTGCAGGTCATGCCGACGACGGTGTAGGTGGCGGTGCTCATGGGGGTGTCCTCTCCGGGGTGCTGCGTGGGGTCAGGAACGGACGAGCCGGGCGATCGCCTCGGACGCCTCGCGGACCTTCTCGTCGGCCTCGCGGCCACCGGCCTGCGCCGCCTGGACGACGCAGTGCGACATGTGCTCCTCGAGCAGGCCGAGGGCGACCGACTGCAGCGCCTTCGTCATCGCCGACACCTGGGTCAGGATGTCGATGCAGTACTTCTCGTCCTCGACCATCCGCTGCAGGCCGCGGGCCTGGCCCTCGATGCGGCGCAGACGCTTGAGGTAGTCGTCCTTGCGGTGGATGTAGCCGTGCGGGGTGGTCTCCACGGGGCTCCTCCTGGCGGCTCGGTCTCCCGGACTGAACCATACCCCCCTAGGGTTCTTCGTGCACGTGGTGTCGGCCACTCGTGGGAGCGGTCGCCGGGTGCGGTGTCCGGGCGGGGGCCGGCGTGTTGTCGGGCGCGTACGCGGGTGGAGGTGACGACCGCGCGGGTGTCGGGTGTCGCGGGCCGGGTGTCGTGGGCCGGGTGCCGGCCTACGTGTCGGGGTCGGCGTCGCGGCCGGCGCCTCCTGTGCGCAGCCGGTCGACGGTCGCCTGCAGGCGTTCGGTGTCGGCCCGGGCGTCGGCGAGCTCGTCCTGCAGGCCGAGGATCACCTCGGCCGAGGCGAGGGTGTGCCCGTCGTCGAGCAGGCCGCGCAGGCGCGCGGCCAGGGCCAGCTGGTGGCGGGAGTAGCGGCGGTGCCCGCCGGGGGAGCGGTGCGGCTGGAGGACCCCGGCGGTGTCGAGACTGCGCAGGAACGCCGCCTGGACCCCGAGCAGCTCGGCAGCCTGGCTCATCGTGAGCGCGGGGAAGTCGGGGTCGTCGAGACGTCGCAGCGCCTCGCCCCCCGCGTCGGCCCCTCCGCGGTGCTGCTCGCTCATGGCGGTCCTCCTGGTCCGGATGTGCGCAGGGGCCGGGCCCGTGCGGGCCCGGCCCCTGCTGCGCGACTGCCGGTCGGCGCCGGAGTGCCGATCAGCTCTCGACGGCCCTCGCCTGCGACGACTCGCCCTCGATGGTGCGCCCCTCGACCTGGGTCGGGGTGTCGGCGCGGGTGACCTGGATCTTGCGGGCCCGTGCCTTCTCGGCGACCGGGATGCTCACGGTCAGCACGCCGTCGTGGTAGCTGGCCTCGAGTCGGTCGGTGTCGAGGCTCCGACCCAGGACGAGCTGCCGGGTGTAGCTGCCGTAGGGCCGCTCGGCGATGCTCCACTCGGCGTTCTCGAGCTGGGGCACCGTGCGCTCGGCCGTGACGGTCAGCGTCGTGCCCTCGACCGACAGGTCGATCGAGCCGGGGTCGACGCCGGGCAGGTCGAAGTGGGCGACGAAGTTGTCGCCGACCCGGTAGGCGTCCATCGGCATGCCCGAGAGCGCGCGGGCGGTCATCCCACCACGGCCGGTGAGCTGGTCCAGCGCCCGGAAGGCGGCGGACGTGGCGGCGAACGGGTCGTAGGCGGTCAGCATCGCCATGGCTGTGCAACCTCCTGTGTGTGTTCCTGTCGTGTTCGCTGCCCGAGGCGAACCTCTAGTGGCCACTTGAGATTACCTCGGACGCGCACTCCTGTAAACGTCCATCCGCGGGAATTGTTCCCGCCGCGCACCCCGGTCTCCCGGCCCGCGCGTGATCACCGGTCGCACGGGGCAGTGCTCAGCCGTGGACGAGCGCATGGTCCCCTCAGCGCAGGGGGAGACGGAGCAGGAACAGGCCGGCAGCGGGACGACGGAGGTGACCACGAGCCTGGAGGGGGACGTCGCCGCCCTCACCGTGACCGGGGAGCTGACCGAGGAGGCGCGGCGGCCACTGGTCCGGACGATGACCGACCTGCTGCTGGCCGAGCCGGGGCTGCGCCAGGTGCGTCTGGACACCCGGGCGGTGACGTACGCGAACTCCGCGGGCATGGCGGTGCTGGTGCAGCTGCAGAAGCTGGGACAGCCGCGCGGGGTCGAGCTGGTGCTCGTCGCGCCGCCGGCGGCGGTGTCCCGGCCGCTGCAGCTGTCGGGGCTGTGGCTGCGGTTCCCCGTCGAGGAGTGAGCCCCGGTCGGCGGGAACCGGCGCGGGCGTTCGGAACGCACTCCGGCACCTCCTAGCCTGACCGGGTGCCGCCCAGTCACCCCCACAGTCACGGCCCGGATCCGGACGCACCGCCGCCGAGCGCCGAGGTCCTCCTCCGCCGGCGCCGCGCGGTCTGGTTGATGCTGCTGCTCCTCGTGCCGGTCGGGCTGGCCACCGTCGTCGGGCTGGTCGTGCTGTGGCCGGGGGACGAACCGTCCCGGGCCCGGCAGGCGGCCGAGCTCTACGTCCCGCCCGGGACGACCTACCACGACGCCCGGGTGGCCTCGGTGGAGCCGTTCGACTGCTCCCTGCCCGGCGGGGAGGGGCAGCCGGCGCAGCAGTTGACCTGCGCCACGGTGGTGGCCGAGGTGCTCGACGAGCCCGGTGCCGGCGAGTTCGTGCAGATCGACCTGCCGGCGGAGGTGTTCTCGGCCGGGATCGCCGAGGGCGACGTCCTCGTCCTGACCCGTGACGCCGGCGCGGAGGGCCCCGGGTCGTACGCGTTCTTCGACTACGACAGGGACGTGCCGATCGTGGTGCTGACGATCGCGTTCGCCGTCGTCGTCGGCCTGGTGGCGCGCCTGCGCGGGCTGGCCTCGCTCCTGGGGTTGGCCTTCGCCTTCTTCGTCCTCCTGCAGTTCGTGCTCCCCGGCCTGCTGACCGACCGGTCGCCGGTGCTGACCAGCCTGGTGGGGTCGGCGGCGATCATGTTCGTCGTCCTGTACCTGGCCCACGGCTTCTCCGCCCGGACGACGACAGCGCTGGTGGGCACCCTGTTCGGGCTGACGCTGGTCGCCGTCATGGGTGCCGTCGCCGTCGCGACGGCCCGCCTGACCGGGCTGACCAGCGAGGAGACCACGACGCTGCTGGGGTTCGACCCCACCCTGGACTTCTCCGGCCTGGTGCTCGCCGGGGTCGTCGTCGCCGGGCTGGGGGTCCTCAACGACGTCACGATCACCCAGGCCTCGGCGATCTGGCAGTTGCACGAGGTCGACCCCGACATGACCTGGCGGCAGCTGTACTCCCGGGGGATGGCCGTCGGCCGCGACCACATCGCCTCGACGGTCTACACGATCGTCTTCGCCTACGCCGGCGCCGCGCTGCCGCTGCTCCTGCTGTTCGAGCTCTACGCGCAGCCCTGGACCGTCGTCCTCACCAGCTCGGCGATGGCCGAGGAGGTCATCCGCACGCTGGTCGGCGCGATCGCCCTCGTCCTCGCCGTCCCGGTGACGACGGCGGCCGGCGCGTTCTTCGCCAAGGCCGCCGGCACCGCGGCCGGCGCCGCCACCGACCGGCGGATGACCGCGCTGCGCGCCCGGTTCGCCCGGTGACCGCGGACCGGCCCCGTCCCGGGGCTCGCGCCGAGCTCGCGGGGCGGGAGGCGGGCGGCGTCCTCCAGCTGCTCACCGCCGCCCGCGCCGCTCCCGGCTTCATGCCCGACGACGAGGGGACGGCGCTGTACGAGGCCGCCCGCGCCGTCGGCGTCCCCGGCCCGCTGCTGGAGGTGGGCAGCTGGATGGGGAGGTCCGCGCTCTACCTGGCCGCCGCCGCCCGTGAGACCGGCCGGCAGGTGGTCACCGTGGACCACCACCGCGGCTCCGAGGAGCACCAGCCGGGCTGGGAGTACCACGACCCGTCGCTGGTCGACCCGGCCGTCGGGCTGGTCGACACCCTGCCGCGGTTCCGCCGGACGATCGCCGACGCCGGCGCCGAGGACGTCGTCATCGCGGTCGTCGCGCGGTCGGAGGTCCTGGCCCCGCTGTGGTCGACGCCCCTGGCGCTGCTGTTCCTCGACGGCAGCCACACCGAGGAGTCCGCCCGCCGCGACCAGGACGCCTGGGTCGCCAAGCTCGCCGTCGGGGGCACCCTCGCCATCCACGACGTCTTCCCCGACCCGGCCGACGGCGGGCAGGCGCCCTACGGCGTGTACCGGCGGGTGCTCGCGTCGGGGGAGTTCACCGAGCTGCCGGGCACCGGGTCCCTGCGGCTGCTGCGCCGTGTGTGCTGAGGACCCCCTGACCGCGGACCGGGCCGCGGTGCTCGCCCAGATCGCCGCGCTGACGGGGGAGTTCGACGCCGTCGTGGCGGCCTCCAAGGCCTCCAACGCCGACGACGAGCACGACCCCGAGGGCGCGACGATCGCCTTCGAGCGGCAGCAGGTCGCCGCGCTGCTGCAGGCCGCGCGGCGGCGGCTGGCCGACGTCGACGCCGCGCTGGCCCGCCGCGAGTCCGGGGACTACGGCACCTGCGAGAGCTGCGGGCGCCCGATCGCCCCCGAGCGGCTGGCCGCCCGCCCCGCGGCGCGTACCTGCATCGACTGCGCCCGCTGAGCTCTCCTCGGCCGGCGTCGCCGGGGGCATCCTGACAGGTGCGACGGGGGCCGTCGGCGAGGAGGAGTGATGAGGGGATCGGAGCAGGTGCTGGACGACACCACCGAGGCGACGCGGGCCGTGGTGCAGCGGTTGCTCGACGCGTTCGGCCGGGCGGACGTCGACGCGATCATGGCCGAGATGGCCGACGACGTCGTGTTCGAGTCCACCGAGGCGCCCGACGGGCGCCGCCACCAGGGACAGGCGGACGTGCGGCGCGTCTGGGAGCAGGTGTTCGCCACTCCGGGCGCCCGGTTCACGACCGAGGCCCTCCTGCCGCACGGCGAGCGGGCCGTGGCGCTGTGGCGGTACTCGTGGGGCGGCGGGGAGACCGGCGCCGGCCACGTGCGCGGCGTGGACGTCATGACCGTCCGGCGGGGCAAGGTCGTGGAGAAGCTCTCCTACGTCAAGGGCTGACCGGCTCCGGGCAGCCCGGCCCGGGGGCCTCCGTCCCGCGCCCTCGGCCGGGGGTGCTCAGCTGACGTAGCGGCGGGCGGTCGAGGTCCGCTGGGCCTCCTCGAGCGCGGCGAAGCGGGCCTCGGCGTGCGGCGGCAGCACCCGCCGCTCGCGCAGCACCCAGGGCAGCCCGCGCGCGGCGTCGAGCACCCCCAGCACGCTCAGCCGGTCCCGCGGGACGGTGCGCAGCAGGTGCCTGGTGCGGCGCAGGGCCGGGCGCAGCGGACGGCGCAGCCACGTCGTCCAGAGGGTGTTGCGGATGCCGTCGCGGCGGCGCTTGTGCGGGTCGCGGGCGCTGCTGGCCTGGTGGTGGACGGTCAGCTCGGGCAGGTAGCACAGCTCCCAACCGCGCGCGGCGAGGTCGCCGGCCATGAGCTCCTCCTCACCGCCCAGCCACAACCGCTCGCAGAAGCCCCCGACCTCGTCGAATGCCGCGCGCCGCAGCACCGAGGCCCCGGCGAGGAAGGACCCCAGCGCCGGACCGGGCAGCCAGTCGGCGCCGCGGACGGGGGAGTCCCTGAGCTCGGGGACGATCGGGTCCTCGCGGCCGCCCGGCTCCACCAGGATCCGCGCGGTGACGACCGCCAGCCGCGGGTGGGTGTCGAAGGTGTCGGCGGCGGCGCGCAGCGAGCCGGGGTCCCACCAGGTGTCGTCGTCGCAGAAGGCGACGTAGGGGGTCGACACCCGCGCCACGCCGACGTTGCGGCCGACCGCGCCCAGGTTCACCGGGCTGGCGACGAGCTCCACCTCGGGGAACCGCTCGGCGATCGCCGCCGCCGTGCCGTCGGTCGAGCCGTTGTCGACCACGACGACGTGCGGCTGCTCGGGCAGCTCGCGCAGCCGGGCCAGGGCGAGCAGCACCTCCTCGCGGCGCTGGTGGGTGATCACCACGACGGCGACCCGGGGGTCGGCGCTCACGCCGGGTCCCCGGCGAGCAGCCGGACGGCGGCCCACACCTCGTCGGGCACCCGGCGGCGGGCACGCAGCGCGGCCGGTACGTCGGGGACGGCGCGCGCCAGGCCCCGCAGCCCCGGGCGCCCGGACCGGACCGCACCGGCCAGCAGCGGCGGCAGCGCCGACAGGGGGTGGCGCATGACGGCGGTGAGCAGCCGGCTGCGCCAGATGGAGGCCTGCCGCCGGGCGGGCGCGTCCCGCCGCGGTGACGGGTGGTGGTGGATGGTCACCTCGTCGACGTAGGCCAGCCCCCAGCCGGCCGCCGCGAGGTCGAGCGCCACCCGCTCCTCCTCCCCGGGGAAGCGCACCACCGTGTCGAACCCGCCCACGGCCGCGAAGGCCTCGGTGCGCACCAGCGCCGCGCAGGCGACGAAGCCGAGCAGGGAGGGGCCGGGCAGGTCGGGGGCCGTCCCGAGGGGGCTGTCGGCCATCTCGGCGCAGACCGGGTCCAGCCGCTCCTCGGGACCGACCAGGATGCGGGCGTTGAGCAGCGCCAGCCGGGGGTGCGCGCGCATGATGTCCACGGCCCGCGCCAGGTCGCCGGGGGCCCACCACGAGTCGTCGTCGGCGAACGCGACGAACGGCGTGCCCGCCTGCTCGGCGCCCAGCGTCCGGGCGCGGGCGCCGAGGTTGCGCTCCAGGGGCAGCACGGTCACCTCGGGATGGGCCGCCCGGACGGCGTCCACGGTGCCGTCGGTGGAGCCGTTGTCCACCAGCACCACCGGCGCCTCGTGCCGGGGCAGCGACGCGAGCAGGTCCTCGCGGCGGTTGCGGCTGGCCACCACGACGGTGACCGGGGGTCCGGTGCGGGCGGAGGTGTCTGGCGGGGTCACGACGGCACCGTGCCCGCGCCCCCGGCCGGCCAATCCACCGCATCCTGTGAGGTCCCCGTGCCGGCGGCCGGCAGCGCACCCGGCTCGGTGAACAGCCCGCAGGCCGCGGTGGCGCCGGCCAGCGCGTCCGCGGCCAGGACGACGGCCGCCGCCGTCCACGTGGTGCGCTCGACCGGCCAGCGGGCGTCGTCGGGGTAGACGAACCCGGTCCAGTAGGAACCGTCGTCGTGACGCAGGTGCTGCATGGCGGCCACCTGCTCCACCGCGGCGTCCCGCTGCCCGGCGGCGGCCAGCGCCAGCGCCAGCTCGCAGGTCTCCGCGCCGGTCACCCACGGGCGGTCCGCGACGCACCGGGCGCCGAGGCCGGGGACGACGAAGCGGTCCCACCCGGCGGCCAGCCGCTCGGTCGCCGCCGGCCCGGTGACCGCGCCACCCAGCACGGGGTAGTACCAGTCCATCGAGTAGCGGGAGCGGTCGGCGAACGCCTCGGGGCGGCTGCGCAGCGCCGTCCCGAGGTCGTCGGCGGCCAGCTCCCAGTCCGGCTGCGGCTCCCCGGCGAGGGCGGCGAGCGCCACCCCGCAGCGCAGCGCCTGGAACAGGCTGGCGTTGCCGGTCAGGAGCGCGGTGTCGTCGGCCGAGCCGTCGGGCCGCAGCGCCCACCCGACGGCCCCGCCGGGCAGCTGCATGCGGGTCACCAGGTCCAGCCCGCGGCGGGCCACCGGCCACAGCGCGGTGACCAGCTCCTCGTCGCCGGTGCACAGCCAGCTGTGCCACAGGCCGACGGCGAGGTAGCCGGCGTGGTTGCTCTCCGCGGCCGGGGCGCTCTCCGCGCCGGCGCGGTACTCGGCGGCCCAGGACCCGTCGGGCCGCTGCCGGCCGGCCAGCCAGTGGTAGGCGGCCCGGGCACGGTCGTGCTCCCCGCCGACGTCGAGGGCCATCGCGGCCTCCACGGAGTCCCACGGGTCCAGCTGGCCGCCGCGATACCACGGGAGCGCGCCGTCGGCGTCCTGCTCGGCGGCGATCGCGGCCACCGTCGCGCGCACCTGCTCCCCGCTGAGCACCCCGGGGAGCTCCGGCAGCAGCTCAGACAGCGGTCCGCTCCAGCCCCGGCTCCTCCGTCACCGCCGCGGCGACCGCCGGCTCGTCGGCACCGGTGGCCGGCTTGTCGGCATAGACGACCAGGCTCTTGCCCAGCACCGGGTCCAGCACCCGCTCGGCGGTGCGGGTGGGCCACGGCCGCCGCACCAGGTCCCAGACCAGCAGCCGGTGGTAGGCGCGCACGGCGGCGGTGTCGCGGTCCACCCCGACGGCGCACCTGAGCCACCAGAACGGCGCGTGCAGCGCGTGCGCGTGGTGCTGCCCGCCGGGCACCAGACCCGCGGCGGCGAGCCGGGTGCGCAGCACGTCGCGGCGGTAGATGCGGACGTGGCCGCCCTCGTTGGCGTGGTAGGCGTCCGACAGCGCCCAGCAGACCCGCTCCGGGAAGTAGCGGGGGACGGTGACCGCGACCCGCCCACCGGGTCTGAGCACGCGCGCGATCTCGGCCATCGCGGTGACGTCGTCGGGGATGTGCTCGAGCACCTCCGACGCGATCACCCGGTCCACGCTGGCGTCGGGCACCGGCAGGGCCCGCAGGTCGCCGCGGACCACCTCGTAGCGGGCGCCTTCCGGTGCCTCACCGGCCTCGGCGATCGCGCCCAGCCAGCGCTTGGTCGTCTCCACCTCGGGGACGCCCCAGTCGACGGCGACGACCCGGCCCCCGCGGCGGTAGGCCTCGAAGGCGTGCCGGCCCTCGCCGCACCCGAGGTCGAGCACGGTCATGCCCGGTCGCAGGTCCAGCCGGTCGTAGTCGACGGTCAGCACGAGGTGTCCCGCCCGACGCCGGGCCCGATCCGCACCCCGGAGGCCGACACGCCCTCGCCCGTCGTCCTCACGACCGCCCCTTCCGCTGCAGGACCTCCGCGTACCACTCCGCCGTCCGCTCGGCGGTGGACCGCCACGTGTACGAGGCCAGCACCCGTCGGCGGCCGGCCCGGCCCAGCTGCTCACCGAGGGACGGTGAGTCCAGCACCAGCTGCAGTGCCGCGGTGAGCTCCCCGACGTCGCCGGCGGGCACCCGCAGGCCGGCCTTGCTGCCCACGACCTCCGGCAGCGCGCCGGCGTCCGTGGTGACCAGCGGCGTGCCACACGCCATGGCCTCGATCGCGGGGAGGGAGAACCCCTCGTACAGCGACGGGATCGCGACGACGGCGGCGCCCTGCAGCAGCGCCACCAGGTCGGCCTCGGGCAGCGGCCCGGTGAAGCGCACGGCGTCGCGCAGTGCCAGCCGGTCCAGCGCCGCCTCGGCCGGCCCGCCGGGCCGCGCGGTGCCGACGACGGTCAGCCGCACCGGCCGCTCGGTGCGCAGTTTCGCCACGGCCTCCAGCAGGTGCACCAACCCCTTGAGCGGCACGTCGGCGCTGGTGGTGACGACGATCGACCCACGGTCCCGGGGGCGGCCGGGCGGGGGAGGGGTGAAGACGTCTGGGTCGATGCCCACGGGGATGACGTCGACGCCGGTCGCGGGCACGCCCAGGTGGGTCTCGATGTCGCGGCGGGAGCTCTCGGAGACGGTGGTGATGCCGTCCAGGCGCGGCGCCACGCGCGCCTGCATGCCGGTGAAGGCGTACCAGCGGCGCAGGGTCAGGCGGCGGCGCAGGGAGGGGGCGGCGGCCAGTTCCAGCTCGCGGTCGATGGCGACCGGGTGGTGGACGGTCGCCACCGTGGGCACGCCCGCGCGGACCAGTCGCAACAGCCCCAGGCCCAGGCTCTGGTTGTCGTGCACGACGTCGTACTCGGCGGCGCGGGGCAGCAGCTCCCGGGCCGCGCGCAGGCTGAAGGTCAGCGGCTCCGGGAACCCGGCGGTGCACATCAGCGCCCACTCGGTCAGGTCCACCCAGTCGCGGAACTCCGAGGGCCGCGGGGTGCGGAAGGGGTCGGGCTCGCGGTAGAGGTCGAGGCTGGGCACGCGCTCGAGCGGCACGCCGTCGTCCAGCTCGGGATAGGGCTGGCCGCTGAACACCGTGACCGCGTGGCCGAGCGCGGTGAGCTCGCGGGAGAGGGCGCGGACGTAGACGCCCTGGCCGCCGCTGTGCGGCTTGCTCCGGTAGGACAGCAGTGCGACGCGCAACGACCGTCCCATGGTCGGCGACTCTAACTTCCGCGTGTGACGGGCCGGTTCCGGTAGGTCGGGCTGCGGCGGGCCGGGCGCTCCTGACAGGGTGACGGTCATGCTGCGCCACGTCGTGCTCTTCACCTGGTCCGACGACGCCGACCCCGAGCGCCGGGCCACCACCCTGGCCGCGCTCCGGAGGCTGCCCGAGGAGGTCGGCGGGATGACGTCGTTCGCCGTCGGCCCGGACGCCGGGTTGCGCGCGGGCAACGCCCACACCGCGCTGGTCGCCGACTTCCCCGACGAGGGTGCCTGGCGGCGCTACGCCGAGCACCCGGTGCACCTGCAGGTCGTCGCCGAGCACGTCACCCCGTACCTGGCCTCCCGGGCCACGGCCCAGTACGAGGTCTGAGGGCCGGTGCACCGGCCGCCGGAGGCGGTTACCGTCGGCGGCATGAGGACCCGCCCTCGTGCGCCCCGCCACCCGCGAGCCCGCGGCGGCACCCTGCAGGAGGGCTCCCGTGCCCGCCGGGTCGCCGTCCTCGTCCCGGGGCTCGTCGTCGGGGGCGTCCTGGCCGGCTGCGGTCAGGACGCCGGCATCGCCGAGGCCGCCTCGACGGAGTCCGCCGCCGCGCCGGCCGCGGCGACGTCGGCTCCGGCGGTCGACCTCGCCGCGGGGCTGCTGCCCGCCTCGGCGTTCGCGCCCGGCGCCACGGTGCTGCCCCTGACCGAGGAGCTGCTGCACTCCTCCGGCCTCCCGGCGGGCGGTCCGGTCGCCGGCGGACTCCCGGCGGGCACCGAGCTGGACCTCGGCGGCTGCGCGGAGCTGCTGACCCGGCTGCAGGCGGCCGCGGCGGCGGGCGTCGACGACGTCGCCGGGCAGGCGGTCCTCGAGGGGTCGCAGGCCACCGTGCAGGGGCTGGTCGCCGGCCCGGCCACCGCGGACGCCGTCGCGACGGTGACCGGCGCGCTCGACGACTGCCGCACGGTGTCGGGGAGCGCGCCCGAGCGCGGTGCGGCCACCGTCACCCTCGGCGACGTCCGCGAGCCCGACCTCGGGGACGCCGCCGTCGAGGTCGCCCTCACCGTCGACGCCACCGCGCCCGACGGGCGCCGCGTCACCGCGCCGGCGCTGGTCGCGCTCGTGCAGGACGGCGACCGCCTGATGGCGCTGGCCACAACCGCGCTGGAGGGTGGCGCGCTCGACGAGCGGGCGTTCGCCGACCGGCTGGCGCAGGCCCACCGCTGGCAGTCGGAGGCACTGGGCTGAGATCCCGCGGCCGGCGCCCTCCACAGGTCCGGTCGCGGTCCACAGATCCTCCGCGTGCCCTCCGCCGTCCCCTCCCGGCCGCGAGGGTCGGCGGCATGGACGACACCCCGCGCCCCGAGGTCCGCATCTCCGACATCGGCGAGGTGGCCGCGGCGCTGCCCCACCTGATCGGTTTCCACCCGCACGAGTCGGTGCTGCTGGTCGGTCTCGGCGGGCCGAGCGGCCGCCGGGTGGGGCTCACCGTGCGCGCCGACCTCCCGGCCCGGCCCGCGTCGGCGCCGACGGCCCGGCTGCTGGCGCGCAGCGTGGCCACCGACGACCCCGCGGCGGTCGTGGTCGCGGTCGTCTCCGAGTCGCCGGACGACCTCGAGGCCCTCCCCGGGCAGCCGCCCGGCGCGGCCGTGGCCGGTCTGCCGCACCGCGACGTCGTGCACGACGCGGTGGTCGCCCTCGCCGAGCTCGGCATCCCGGTGACCGACGCGGTCCTGGTCCGCCGCGGCCGCTGGTGGTCCTACGACTGCCCGGAGGCCTGTTGCGACCCCGCGGCCGGTACGCCGCTGCCGGGCGGGGTCTCCGAGCTCGCGGTCGCCTCCGTGGCCGGCGGCGTGGTCGTGGAGAGCGACCGGGCCGCGTTGGCGGCCCGGCTCACGCGCGTCGAGGGGCCGGCCGCGGAGGCCATGGAGGCCCTCACCTGGCGGGTGGGCGACCGCATCGCCCGGTCGGCAGCGGGCGACCGCGACGCGCAGGCCCGCCGGGCCTGGGACACCCTCGTCCGGGTACTGCGCGGCTGCCGGCCCGGTGCGTCCGGTGGGGCCCGGCCGTCGGACCGGGACGTCGCGCACGTCCTCTGGGCGCTGGCCGACGTCCGGGTGCGCGACCGCGCGCTCACCTTCGCCCTGGGCGACGACGCCCCCGCGGCCGAGACGCTGTGGACCGAGTGCACCCGCCGGGCACCGGCCCCGCTCGACGCCGCGCCGGCGACCCTGCTCGCGGTGAGCGCCTGGCTGCGGGGGGACGGCGCGATGGCGAACGTGGCGCTGGCGCGGGCGTTGGAGAGCCGGCCGACCTACACCTTCGCCCAGCTCCTGGCCCAGGGGCTGGCCGCCTGCCTGCCGCCGAGCGAGCTGCGCGCGATGATCACCGTCACCGCCGCGGAGCCGGACGGGGTCTGGGTGGCGGGGTGAGGCGCCTCAGAGCAGCTCGGGCCGCTGCCACCGCTCGCCCAGCACGTGTTCGGCGAGGAACGCCAGCACCGTCTCGTACCAGATCTGCGAGTTCCCCGGTGTCAGCACCCAGTGGTTCTCGTCGGGGAAGTAGAGGAACTTCGACGGCACCCCGCGCTTCTGGAGGTCGTACCAGAGCCGCAGGGCCTCCCCGATCGGCACCCGGTAGTCGTGGTCGCCGTGGATGACCAGCACCGGTGTCCGGATGGCGTCGGCGAACCGGTGCGGCGAGTTCTGCTCGTAGCGCTTGGGCTGGTGCAGCGGATCGCCCCACTCCTTCTCCCAGAAGTACGCCGCGTCCGTGGTCCCGACGAAGGAGTCGACGTGCCAGAGGCTGGCGTGGGTGACGATCGCCCGGAACCGGTCGGTCTGGGTCGCGATCCAGTTGGCCATGTAGCCGCCGAAGGAACCACCCATCGCCGCGGTGCGGGTGGCGTCGACCTCCGGCCGCCGCTCGGCGGCATCGACGGCGGCCATCAGGTCGGTGTAGGGCGCCTCTCCCCACGCACCCCAGCCGCGGCGCACGAACTCCTGGCCGAACCCCTGCGACAGCGCGGGGTTGGGCAGCAGGACGGCGTAGCCGCGGGCGGCCATGACCCAGGGGCACCAGCGCCACGACCACGAGTTCCAGCTCATCAGCGGCCCGCCGTGGATCCACAGCAGCAGGGCGGCCGGGCGCTCCGCCGAGGCGCCCTCGGGCAGCACCAGCCAGGACTGCACCGGGGTGCCGTCCGCGGCGCTCGCCCGCACCTCGTGCAGGGTGCCGGGCAGGGCGTCGAGGGTGCCGGGGTTCGGCAGCGGGGCCGGGTGCTGTCCGGGCGCTGCCGGGTCCAGCCGCACGGGGGCGGGCGGCTCGTCGTAGGCCGAGCGCAGCGCGTACAGGGCGCTGCCGTCCCGGGCCACCTGCAGGTCGCTGTAGGCCCCGTCCGTGGTGAGCCGCACGGGCGCCCCGCCGTCCAGCGGCACCCGGAAGACGGCGTGCCGGCCGTCGTCGTCGGCGAGGAAGTACACCGCCGTGCCGTCCGCGGCGAACTGCGGCGCGCTGGGCCAGCGGTCGAACCCCGGGGTGAGGTCACGGACCGCACCGGTGGCCACGTCGACGAGCAGGAGCGTGTAGTCCGGTGCGTCCTCGTACGTCGGCAGCGTCTCCCGCACGCACACCACCGCGGCGCCGTCGGGGGAGAAGCGGGCGGAGTGGACGTCGGCCAGCGGGTCGTCGACCAGCACGCGGGCCTCGCCGCCGGCGGTCTCCACCACGACCAGGCGGTCGCGGCGGCCGGCCGGGCCGTCGGGCACCGGCTCGACGCGCACCACCAGTCGGCCGTCGGGGGAGAGCGCCGGGGCGTCCCCGGCCTCGTCGGGCGGGACGACGTCCGGCGTCAGGTCACGCAGGGCGACCGGCTCGGGGGTCACACCGGCGGCGGGTTCCGCGGGCAGCCGGCCGACCCAGAAGAGGTGCGGCGCCGCGGGCCCGAGGTCGCTGTCCCAGTGCCGGACGGGGTAGGCCTCGTGCAGGATCGCGCTGACCCCGGCGTCCTTGCGCTGCTTGCGGCGCCCGGCGTCGGCCTCGGCGTCCGCGGCTCCGGGCATCGCGGAGGCCACGACGACCACGTCCCCGGAGTCGGCGGCCACCGCGAAGCTGCCGACACCGCCGGGGTGGACCACCACCGGCCGGGCCTCGCCGCCGTCGGCCGGCAGACTCCACAGCGCGGGCTTCGGGTCCTCGCCGTCGCGCTTGGCGTCGGGGTCGGGGCGGGTGGAGGTGAACAGCAGCGACCCGTCCGGCGCGAACGCCGGTGCGGACTCCCCGGGGGCGCTGCGGGTGAGCCGGCGGGCGGGGCGCCGTCCCCCGGGGTCCACCTCCCAGAGGGCCGACTGCCACTTCGTGCGCTCGGGGTCCAGCGTCTGCACCGAGACGGCGAGCCGCCGGCCGTCGGGCGAGAGCGCCAGCCCGGTGACCCGGGGCAGGGCCACGAACGCGGCCAGGTCGGCGAACGGCGAGCCCGCGGGGGCGGAGCCGTCCGCGGCGGTCGGGGACGGGTCGGTCGCGGCGGGGGGCTGGCTCACGCGGGGCCCTCTCTGGTGTCCGGTCGGAGCGGTCGGGCCCACCGTAGTGAGCCCGACCGCCCGGCCGTCCCCGCGGCGGGGACCCGATCAGAGCCGGGGAGCGGCCTCGACCGGGGTGAGGTCCTCGTCCAGAGCACTGACGAACACGTGCTTGGCGACGCCGGCGGGGAGCACCTCGCCGTCCACGGCGACCGTGCCGGCGACCAGCTGGGCCACCACGGTCGCGCCGGGCCGCAGGCCCTGCTGGGCGAGCGAGCGCATGAGCTCGGAGTCCTCCTGCAGCTGCTCGCTGATCCGCTTGATCTCCACGCGGCACCCCTCGCGCGTGGCCGTCGTGGACAGCAGGGTCAGGGAGTCCAGCACCGCGGAGGTCTCGCCGCCGAGCGCGTCCAGCCCCGGGATGGGGTTGCCGAACGGCGAGACGGTGGGGTTGCCCAGCAGGGTGAGCAGCTTGCGCTCGACGGCCTCGCTCATGACGTGCTCCCAGCGGCACGCCTCCTCGTGGACGTCGGCGTAGTCCAGGCCGATGACGTCGACGAGCAGGCACTCGGCCAGGCGGTGCTTGCGCATGACCGCGGTGGCCAGCTGCCGTCCCTGGTCGGACAGCTGCAGGTGCCGGTCACCCTCGACGGTCAGCAGACCGTCGCGCTCCATCCGGGCGACCGTCTGGCTGACCGTGGGGCCGCTCTGGTGCAGCCGTTCCGCGATGCGCGCACGGAGGGGGACGATCCCCTCCTCCTCCAGCTCGAAGATCGTCCGGAGGTACATCTCGGTGGTGTCGATGAGGTCGTTCACAGGTCTCCTCCGTGTCGCCCCCGATGGTACGGGGGGAGGCCTCGTGGGCGGGGTCACGAGGCGGCGCGCTGACGGCTCGCGGACGGCTCGCCGGCGGTAGCGTCGCACCGGAAGCGGTCCAGGGCCGTCGACGGCCCTCCGTGCCGCCCGTCAGCGAGGAGAGCTGGTGAGTGACTCCGTTGCCGTCGTCTGGGACGACGCGCTGCTCGGCTACACGATGGGCGGGGACCACCCCCTCCACCCGGTCCGGCTGGACCTCACGATGCGGCTCGCGGACTCGCTGGGCGTCCTGGCCTCCGACCGGCTGCAGGTGCTGAAGCCCACGCCGGCCGACGTCGACCTCCTCACCCTCGTGCACGACCCGGCATACCTGGAGGCGGTCAGGCGCGCCCCGTCCGACCCCGACGTGGGCTTCGGTCTCGGCACGGCGGACAACCCGGTCTTCGACGGCATGTACGACGCCGCCGCGCTGATCACCGGCGGCAGCGTGCTCGCCGCCCAGCAGGTGCACTCGGGCCGGGTCCAGCACGCGGTCAACATCGCCGGCGGCCTGCACCACGCGATGCGCGACCGGGCCTCGGGCTTCTGCGTCTTCAACGACGCCTCGGTCGCGATCGCCTGGCTGCTCGCCCAGGGCCACCAGCGGATCGCCTACGTCGACATCGACGTCCACCACGGGGACGGCGTCCAGGCCGCCTTCTACGACGACCCGCGGGTGCTGACCGTCAGCGTCCACCAGACACCGCTGACCCTCTTCCCGGGCACCGGCTACCCGGAGGAGACCGGGGACCCGCAGAAGGCCCTCGGCAGCGCGGTCAACCTCGCGCTGCCCAACGGCACCGACGACTCCGGCTGGCTGCGCGCCTTCCACGCGGTCGTCCCGAGCGTGGTCAGGGCGTTCCAGCCGGAGATCCTGGTGACCCAGTGCGGCTGCGACGCCCACCACGAGGACCCGCTCGCCGACCTCTCGCTCACCGTCGACGGCCAGCGGGCCAGTTACCGGGCGCTGCACGACCTCGCCCACGAGGTGTGCGAGGGCCGCTGGCTGGCCCTCGGCGGCGGTGGGTACGGCCTGGTCCGTTGCGTGCCCCGCGCGTGGACGCACCTCATCGCCGAGGCCGGGGGGAACCGGCTGGAGCCGGCCACGGAGATCCCGGAGTCGTGGCGGGAGGACGTCGTCCGGCGGGGCCTGCGCGCCCGGCCGCCGACCCACATGACCGAGGGCGGCTACACCGGCTTCTCGCACTGGGACCCGTTCACCGAGTCCCGCGTCGACCGCGCCGTCACCCGGACCCGCCGCGCGTCCTTCCCCTACTTCGGCCTCGACCCGGACGATCCCCGTGACTGAACCGCAGACCGGCACCGCGCCCGCCGTGGCGGAGGCCGAGGTGGTGGCTGCGCCTCCGGCGCACTGGGAGGCCGACATCATCGCCGCCGACGGCGGCACGCTGCACCTGCGCCCGATCTGCCCCGAGGACGCCGAGGGCCTGGTCGGGCTGATGGAGCGCAGCTCCGACCAGACCCGCTACTACCGCTTCTTCGGCCCGATGAAGCGGCTCTCCGACCGGGACCTGCACCGGTTCACCCACGTCGACCACGACTCGCGCGTCGCCTTCGTGCTCGTGCTCGGCGACCAGGTCATCGGGGTCGGCCGGTACGACCGGTACCCCGGCACCGACGACGCCGAGGTCGCCTTCCTCATCGAGGACGCCCACCAGGGGCGCGGCCTGGGGTCGGTGCTGCTGGAGCACCTGGCCGCCGCGGCGCGGGAACGGGGCATCGACCGGTTCGTGGCCGAGGTGCTGGCGCAGAACAACCGCATGGTGCGGGTCTTCCTCGACGCCGGCTACACCCCCGAGCGCACGTACGAGGAGGGCGTGGTCCACCTGACCTTCCCGATCGCGCCCACCGAGACCGCGCTGGCGGTGCTCTACGAGCGCGAGCAGCGCAGCGAGTCCCGGTCGATCGCGCGGCTGCTCACGCCGTCCTCGGTCGCGGTGGTGGGGGCCAGCAACGACGAGGGGAAGATCGGCCACGCCGTCCTGGGGCACCTGCTGGACTACGGCTTCCAGGGGCCGGTCTACCCGGTCAACCCGGGCACCCGGCACGTCCGCGGGGTCCCGGCCTACGGCTCCATCGAGGCGATCCCCGACGACGTGGACCTCGCCGTGCTGGCGGTGCCGGCCGACGAGGTCGCCGGGGTGGTGGAGGCCTGCCGGCGCAAGCGGGTCCGCGGGCTGGTGGTGATCTCCGGCGGGTTCGGTGAGTCCGGCCCCGAGGGTCGGGTCGCCGAGCGCGGGCTGGTCGCCGCCGCGCGGGCGTCCGGGATGCGGGTGGTCGGCCCCAACTGCCTGGGCATCGTCAACACCGACACCGCGGTGCGGCTCAACGCCAGCCTGGCCCCCCGGATCCCGGGGCGCGGCCGGGTCGGCTTCTTCGCGCAGTCCGGCGCGCTGGGGTCGGCGCTGATGGAGCAGGCGCGCACCCGCAACATCGGCCTGTCCAGCTTCGTGTCCGCCGGCAACCGCGCCGACGTCAGCGGCAACGACCTGCTGCAGTACTGGGCAACCGACCCCGGCACCGAGGTCGTGATGCTGCACCTGGAGAGCTTCGGCAACCCGCGCAAGTTCGCCCGCCTGGCCCGCCGGGTGGGGCGCAGCAAGCCGGTGGTCGCGGTCAAGAGCGGCCGGCACGTGCGCATGACCGAGGGCCTGGCCGGGACGTCGGTGGCGGTGCCCGAGGAGTCGGTGGCGGCGCTGTTCGCCTCCGCGGGCGTCATCCGGGTGGACACCCTGGCGCAGCTCTTCGACGTCGGCACGCTGCTGGCCCACCAGCCGCTGCCGGAGGGCGACCGCGTCGCCGTGGTGGGCAACTCCACCGCGATGGGCGTGCTGGTCGCCGACGCCGTCCTGGAGGAGGGGCTGGAGCTGGCCCGCGAGGCGCCCGCGGACATCGGCGCCGGCGGCACCGCCGAGGCGTTCCGCGCCGCCCTGCAGGACGCGGTGGACGACCCGGGGGTGGACGCCGTCATCGCGGTGTTCCTGCCCCCGCTCAGCCGCCGCGCCGACGAGTTCGGCCGGGCGCTGCGGGAGGTGGCGCAGGACGCCGGCAAGCCGGTGGTCGCGACCTTCCTCTCCACCGAGGGCATCCCGCCGGAGCTGGCCGTGCCGGGGGAGGACGGGACGCCCGACCGCGGCTCGGTGCCGTCCTTCTCCACGCCGGAGCGCGCCGTCATCGCGCTGGCGAAGGTGGCGCAGTACGCCCGCTGGCGGCGCCGTCCGGTCGGCGAGGTGCCGGAGCTGTCCGGCGTCGACGAGCGGGCCGCGCGCGACGTCGTCCTCGCCGCGTTGACCGACGCGCCCGGCGGCCGGTCGCTCACCGACGACGAGACGATCGCCTTGCTGGCCGCCTACGGCGTCCCGCTGCTGGGCACGAAGACGGTGACCGACGCCGAGGCCGCCGTGGCCGCGGCCGAGGCCGTCGGCTACCCGGTGGTGCTCAAGTCGACGGCGCCCTGGCTGCGGCACCGCTCCGACCTCGGCGGGGTGCGCCTGGACCTGGCCGACGCCGATGCCGTCCGGACCGCCTTCGCCGCCATCCCCTCCGGTGACCCGGTGATCGTGCAGGAGATGGCCGCCCCCGGTGTGGCCACCGTCGTGGAGGTCGTCGACGACCCGTCCTTCGGCGCGCTGGTGAGCTTCGGTCTCGGCGGCGTGGCGACCGACCTGCTGGGTGACCGCGCGTACCGGACCCTCCCGCTCACCGACCTCGACGCCGCCGAACTGGTCCGGGCGCCGCGGGCGTGGCCGCTGCTCAACGGCTACCGCGGCTCCGAGCCGGTCGACGTCGCGGCCCTGGAGGACCTCCTCCTGCGTGTCGCGCGGCTGGCCGACGACCTGCCGGAGGTGCTGCAGCTGCGGCTGGAGCCGGTGATCGTCGGCCCGCCCAACCCGTGGCACGGCGGGCGCTCCCTGGTGGTCGCGGGGGCCGTCGTGCGGGTCGGTCCGCCGACCGCGCGGGTCGAGCCGGGTCCGCGGCGCATGCGCAGCCCCGGCGTCTGACCGGGACGACCCTCCCGCCGCGCCCCGTCGGAGGACCCGTCCTCCCGACCGTGGCGGGCTCGGGAGGACCCCGGGACGGGGGCTCCTGCGGAGGGCCGTTCCGTGCGCGGGGTGGGGAGGACGGGCTGCTCGCTCAGGTGACCGGCGTGCGGGCGGCGACCAGGTGCCCGCGGAAGGGGGCAGGCAGCGCGCCGTCCGGCGCGGTGAAGGGGGCGAGCACCTCCCGGGCGCCCGCCCGGATCCGCTCGTACACCTCGGGCGTGATCCGCTGGGCCAGCGGGGAGCCCTCGACCTCGGTGACGGCCAGCGCCTCGGCCGAGTCGAAGGCGGCCGTGCCGAGGTGGGTGCGCGCCTGCACCCCGGTCAGGCCGGCGTCGGTGAGGGTGGCGCGGAGCTCGTCCAGGTCGCCGCACGCCCAGTAGGTGCCCAGCAGCGCGCGGGCCTCCGGGCCGGCCTGCCGGACCGCCATCTCGACGAAGGGGCCGTAGGCGGGCTGGTCGGCGAGGGCGGCCGGCACGCAGAGCGCGACCACGCCGCCGGGGCGGGTGACCCGGGCCATCTCGCGCAGCGCGGCGGTCCGGTCGGGGAAGAACATCAGCGCCATCTGGCACAGGACGGCGTCGAAGGACCCGTCCGGGAACGGCAGGTCGGCGACGTCCCCCTGCCGCCACTCCAGCTCCGGACGGAGCCGGCGGGCGACGGCGAGCATGGCCTCGTTGAGGTCGACGCCGACGACCCGGCCGGTGCCGCCGAGCCGGTCGGCGACGGTCCGGGCGACGATCCCCGTCCCGCAGGCGGCGTCGAGGACCGTTTGACCGGGCCGGACGCCGGCGACGTCGGCGAGCAGCGGAGCCCACTCGGCGAAGATCGCCGGCACGAAGCGCGCCTCGTAGAGCTCGGCGGCCTCGGCGCTGATCTGGAAGGTCTCGGTGGCGGCTCGCGGTGTCGTCATGACGCGCTCCCGGTGCGGTGCACCCCCGAGCATCCACCCGCCGGCCGTCCCCGTCACCGGGTCACCGCACGGGGAGACGACGAGAGCCGGCCACCACTGGTGGCCGGCTCTCGGTGGTGCCGGACGGCTGGGTGCCGCAGGAGGGCACCGGACCGCGGTGGGTCCGGTGGACCTCAGGCCAGGTAGTCGCGCAGGGCGTCGGCGCGCTCCGGGTCGCGGAGCTTGGCCATCGTCTCGCGCTCGATCTGGCGCACCCGCTCGCGGGAGAGACCGAACTGCTTGCCGATCTGCTCCAGGGTCCGCGGCTGGCCACCGTCCAGGCCGAAGCGGAGGACGACGACGTCGCGCTCCCGGTCCTCGAGCGTGGAGAGGACGTTGCGCACGTCGCCCTTCATCATCTGGAAGGCGACCGCGTCCTCGGCGACCGCGGCGTCGGCGTCCTCGATGAAGTCACCCAGGCGGGACTCCTCGTCGGCGCCGACGGTCTGGTCGAGGCTGACCAGGTCGCGGGAGTACTCGAGCAGCTCGGTGATCCGCTCCGGGGTCATGTCCAGCTCGAGACCGAGCTCCTCGGCCGTGGGCTCGCGCTCGAGCTCCTGGTGGATCCGGCGCCGGGTGCGCACGACCTTGTTGACCTGCTCGGCGAGGTGCACGGGCAGCCGGATGGTGCGGCCGGAGTCGGCCATGGCGCGGGTGATGGCCTGGCGGATCCACCAGGTGGCGTACGTGGAGAACTTGAAGCCCTTGGTGTAGTCGAACTTCTCCACCGCGCGGATCAGGCCGACGTTGCCCTCCTGGATGAGGTCCAGGAACGTCATGCCGTGGCCGGTGTAGCGCTTGGCCACCGACACGACCAGGCGCAGGTTGGCCTCCAGCAGGTGCCGCTTGGCGGCCTTGCCGTCGATGGCCAGCGCCTTGTAGTCGCGCTGGTAGCTGGGGGAGAGGCCCTGCTTCTCGGCGAGCAGCCGCTCGGCGTAGAGGCCGGCCTCGATCCGCTTGGCGAGCTCGACCTCCTGCTCGGCGGTCAGCAGCGCCGTCTTGCCGATGGTGTTCAGGTACACCCGCACGAGGTCGGTGGAGACCAGACCGGTGGTGTCGGGCTCGCGCCGCGCCGAGCGCGAACGCACCTCGAGGGTGTCGGTGGGGGAAGACTGCAGCAGCGTCACGGTCTGTCTTCGTCCTTGCCTTCGGTTCGGATGCGCGCCGCCGGTCGTCGGTGGCGGCGGTGCGCGTCCGGGCGTCGTGGGTGGGGGCCCGATCGGCCGGCTCCGTCAGCCGGCCGCAGCCCTCGCTCAGGTGTCCGTTGTGGTACGCCCTGCACAACGGCCACAACCGGGTCGCGTGTTCCACGAATGCCGTGTTCCCAGCAAACGCACAGGGCGTGTGTTGTGTCACCCTGCGATACCCCGCGAACCCGCGACTCAGACCTCCAGGAGCAAGGTCATCGGTCCTTCGTTGACCGACGAGACGAGCATCCGGGCCCCGAAGACGCCGGTGGCCACCTCGCACCCGCGCCGGCGCAGCTCGGTGACCACCTCCTCCACCAGGGGTTCGGCCAGCTCACCGGGGGCGGCGTCCTGCCAGGAGGGCCGGCGACCCTTGCGGGTGTCGGCGTAGAGGGTGAACTGGCTGATCACCAGCACCGGGAGGTCCAGGTCGGACACCGACCGCGCGCCGTCGTCGGTGGGGAACACGCGCAACTCGTGGATCTTCCGGGCCAGCACCCGGGCGCGGTCGGCGTCGTCGTCGCGGCCCACGCCCACCAGGGCCAGCAGCCCGCGGCCGATCTCGCCCACGACCACGTCGTCCACGCTGACCGCCGCCGTACCGACCCTGCTCACCACCGCGCGCACCGGCCGAGTCTCCCCGCGCAACGTCCGGACCGGTCACCCCGGCCCCCGGCTCGACGACGCAGCTCGACGCTCGTCGCTCCTGCCGAGCGGGCAGGACGCCGGCGGCCCCCGCACCAGGGCGGCGACCACGCGGAGGCCGGCCCCTGGACCTGACGCGACCGTCGCGCACGGTGGCACCATGCGGTCGTGAGCGCGTCGCTCGCGGAGGTGCTGCAGCGGAGCCGCGCGGCCCTGCGGGTCGGGGACGCCGCCGAGGTCCGCCGGTTGCTCGCCGACGTGGGATCGGAGCGCGCATCGGGCGACGTCCTCGAAGCCCTGGCCCAGGCTGCCTACTTCGAGCTCGACTTCACCCGCGCGGCGGAGCTCTGGGAACGGGCGTACGCCGCGCACCGGGCCGGCGGGGACGACGTCGGTGCGGTGCGGGTGGCCCGCACGGTCGCCTGCGTGCACCTGATGATCCTGGGCAACCGTGCGGTCGCGCATGGCTGGCTGGGCCGGGCCCGCACGCTGCTCTCGGGCGTCCCCGACTCGCGGGAGGCCGGCTGGGTCGCGCTCAACCTGGGCATGTTCGAGCCCGACCGAGCGAGCAAGGAGGCCCTGTACCGGAGGGCACTCGAGATCGCCCGCGGCGTTGCGGACCGCGACCTGGAGTTCGCGACGCTGGCCTATCTCGGTTCGTCGATGGTGCACGCCGACCACGTCGCCGACGGGATGGCGATGCTCGACGAGGCTCTGGCTGCGGTGGCCGGCGACGAGGTCGACGACTTCATCGTCGTCGAGGAGATCTTCTGCCAGCTGTTCGCCGCGTGCGAGTACGCATGCGACGTCCGCCGCGCGGACGAGTGGATCGGCGTGGGGGAGGTCGTCGCCCGCCGCCGCAACCTGCCGGCGGTCTCGGCGTTCTGCCGCACCCACTACGGCGGCGTCCTCACCGCCGCCGGACGGTGGCCCGACGCCGAGGAGGCACTGACCGCTGCCGTGCAGTTGTGGAGCCTCGGACGCCGCTCCTCGCTGCGCGCGGGAGCGCTGGTGCGGCTGGCCGATCTCCGCGTGCGGCAAGGCCGGTTCGAGGAGGCCGAGCAGTTGCTCGCCGGCCTCGACGGTGACGCGGTCGCCGAGGCGACGCGTCCGCTGGCTGCCGTCCACCTGGCCCGCGGCCGTACCGAACTCGCCGCCGACGTGCTGGAGCGGGGGCTGGAGGCGCTGGTCCCGGACAGCACCGCGGCAGCGCCGCTGTGGGCACAGCTGGTCGAGGTGCACCTCGCGGCCGGCGACGTCGCACGGGCGCGGGAGGCCGTCGACCGGGTGTCCCGGTGCGCCGACAACCACCCGACCCCGTACACGGCCGCCCTGGCCGCGCTGTCCCGCGGCCAGCTCTGTCTCGCGGTCGACGAGGACGCGTGCAGCTGCCTACGACAGGCGCTGGCCGGGTTCACCGCGGCAGGTGTGCCGGTCGAGCTGGCCCGCTGCCGGCTCACGCTGGCACGGGCGCTGCGCAGCCGGCGGCCGGAAGTGGCGTCGACCGAGGCCCGCACGGCGCTGGCCGAGTTCGTCCGACTCGGAGCCCTCCGGGACGCCGACGCGGCCACGTCACTGCTGAGATCGCTGGGCGTGTCCCCAGTCGTGGCGCGCAGACCGCGGGGCGGCCTCACGGCCCGGGAGGCCGAGGTACTGGTCCTGGTCGGCCGCGGGCTGTCCAATCCCGAGATCGCCGCGCGGCTCTACCTGAGCCGCCGGACCGTGGAGCACCACGTGGCGAACATCCTCGCCAAGCTCGGCCTGCGCGGCCGTGCCGAGGCCGCGGCCTACGCCGTCCGCGAGATCCCGTGTGGGGAATAGGTGAGCCCACCGATCCGCCCTGCGGCGTGTCGCGCGAGCGTTCGGTCATCCCGGACACGAGGAGGACGGCCATGACCACCACGTACGACGCGATCGTCGTGGGCGCTCGCTGCGCGGGCTCTCCGACGGCCATGCTGCTGGCCCGCGCCGGTCACCGGGTCCTGCTGGTCGACCGCGCGACGTTCCCCAGCGACACCGTCTCCACACACGTCATCCATGCGCCGGGCATCGCTGCGCTGCGCCGTTGGGGGCTGCTCGACCAGGTGGTCGCCACCGGCTGCCCGCCGTTCGACTCCTACGTCTTCGACTTCGGAGCGTCCACCTTCACCGGCACGCCACCGCCGGCCGACGGCGCCTCGACGGCCTACGCCCCGCGGCGCCACCTGCTCGACACGATCCTCCTCCGGGCCGCCGCCGACGCCGGCGCCGAGGTCCGGGAGCACTTCTCCGTCGACGACGTCGTCGTGGAGGACGGGGTCGCGGTCGGGGTCCGCGGGCACGGGCGGGACGGGCGGCCGACGATCGAACGCGCACGGGTCGTGGTCGGCGCCGACGGGCTGCACTCCCGGGTGGCGCGGGCCGTGGGCGCGCCGGAGTACCTGACCAAGCCGAAGCTGCAGTTCGGCTACTACACGTACTGGCGCGACCTGCCACTGGAGGGTTTCCACATCGTGTCCCGCCCGGACCGGGCATGGGGGGCCATCCCGACCAATGACGGGCTGACCCTCGTCGTGGTCGGCTGGCCGATCGTGGAGGCGCGCGCGTACCGGGCCGACATCGAGGGGAACTACCTGCGCACGCTCGACCTGGTGCCGGAGTGGGGGGAGAGGGTGCGGAACGCCACTCGGGTCGAGCGCTTCACCGGCGGCGGCGTACCGAACTTCTTCCGCCGTCCCCATGGGCCGGGCTGGGCGCTGGTGGGCGACGCCGGCTACACCAAGGACCCGGTGACCGCGCAGGGCATGTCCGATGCCTTCCGCGACGCCGAGCTGTGCGCCGGCGCGCTGGACACGGTGCTCCGCGGCGAACAGCGGTTCCACCAGGCGATGGCCGAGTACCACCGGACCCGTGATGCCCACGTACGGCCGGTCTTCGAGTTCACCACCCAGCTGGCCACCCTGGCGCCACCGCCCCCGGAGGTGCAGCAGCTGCTCGCCGCGGTCTCCCGTAGTCCAGCGGCGTCGAGTGCCTTCGCCGGCGTGGTCGCCGGGACCGTGTCCCCGGACGAGTTCTTCGCGCCGGACAACGTGGCTGCGGTCACGGGAGCCGCACGGGTCGCCTGACCGACATCGCCGGTGAGCCGGGCGGCCGTGGCGCGCAGTCCCCGCCGTCCTCCGCCGCCGGTAGGTGAGCCCGGAGGCCGGCGAGCAGAAGTCGCAGGCCGTGGTCGAACTGGGCGGTCAGGTCCGGTCCGTACAGGTGCTCGACGGTGGCGGCGACGTGCGGGTACTGCTCAACCGGCAGCCGGGCGAGGACCGCCTGCGTCTCCGCCTGGTCCTGGACGCCGCCGTCGGACGACGCGGCGAACGGCGCCTCCAGTGCGGCGAACCCGAGCGTGTAGAAGAGCACCGCCTGGTACCCCTTCGCCGCGGCCTCCGGGTCCATCCCGGCGCCCAGCAGCAGCCCGAGGCCGGCGTCGAGGCCGCGCAGTGTCGCCTCCTGTCGCGGCGGGCGCCGCACCGCCGCCGCCACCAGCGCCGGGTGCGCCAGCAGGGCTCGGCGGACCCCGTGGGCCACGAGACGCAGCTGTTCCAGCTCGGGCGGGCGGCACTCCTCGGCGGGCGGTGACCCGGCACCGGGCCGGGCGCCCCGGGCCTGGGCGAACAACCGGTCCGCCAGGGCCTCGACCAGTGCGGACTTGTCGGTGAAGAACCGGTACACCATCGCAGGGACGGCGCCGACGGTCCGGCCCAGCCGGCGCATGGTGAGCGCATCCAGCCCCTCGGCGTCGACGATCTGCATCGCCGCATCCAGCAGCCCGTCCCGGGTGATCCGCTGCGGTCGTGGCACGGCATGGCCCTCCTCGTTCTCCCCCTTGCCTCAGTCAACACCGTTCACCTACGCTGCCGCCACTCGGTGAACAGCGTTTACCAACCCGATGGGGGAGGCCATGACGGCGGACGCGACGCGGCAGCCGGCGGAGCGGCGGGCGCGGCAGCGCGTCGAGCAGAAGCTCGGCCTGGCGCTGCACTGGGCGGTCTACCTGGCGGTCAACACCGGGCTGGTCATCGCCGCGGGCGGCGTCGCCGGCTCCGGCTGGCGGCTCGCGGGGTGGGGGCTCGGCCTGGCGGTGCACACCGCCTACGTCGTCGGCGACCTCGGCCGGCTGCGCGAGCGGTTGGTGCGGCGCGAGCTCGAGCGGGAGGGCGGGCGGTGACCACCGCCCCGGTCCGTGCCGCGTCCGCGGTCGCCCCCGGCCGGAGCGACCGTCTGGTGGTGGTCGTGCTGTGGATGGCGCTGGGAGTGGCCGGCGCCCTGCCGCAGATCCTCGTCGCCGAGGTGACCGGGAGTGCGCCGTGGTCCCTGCCGGTGGCCCAGGTACTGGCGCTGCTCGTGCTGCTGATGGTCGCACGGCGCGTCGGCCGGCTGCGGGTGCTCGACGCGTCGCTGCGCTGGCTGCTGGCGATGGCGGCCGGCTGGCACCTGGTCATCGGCGGCCTGACGAGCACCCAGGCCTGGGACGACTGGCAGCACACCGTGCCGTGGGTCGCCCGCGGCGCCGTCGTCCAGGCCCTGCTGTTCGTCCCGACCGTGCTGCTGGTCGTCCTCGGCCCGGGCCGGCTGGGGCGCACCGCGCTGCGGCTGCGGGCCGGCGACGACCGTGTCCGCGCCCGGGCCGGCGTCTACACGGCCGGCACCCGTCCGGTCTGGCGCCGGCTCGGCGCCTTCTGGGCAGTGGGCATCACCGCCGGCACGGCCACCGCCATGGGGCTCGCCCTCGGCCCGCACCTCGGCGAACCGACCGTGCTGCTGTGGTCCCTGCCACTCGTCGCGCTGCTGGCCGCGACCAACACCCTCAACGAGGAGTTCGGCCACCGGAACGTGCCGTTGGCCGTCCTGCCGTCCGTGATCGGCACCCGCGGTGCCCTCGCGGCCACCGGCCTGCTGTTCGGCCTGGCCCACTACTACGGCAACCCACCCGGCGCTCCGGGCGTGCTGCTGGCGGGCTTCCTCGGCGTGCTGCTGGCCAAGAGCATGGTCGAGACCGGCGGATCGAGGTGGGCCTGGCTCATCCACTGGCTGCAGGACCTGGTCATCTTCTCCGCCCTGACGCTGGCCTGGGCCGACCTGTAGCGCGCACCTGCCACCCGATCACCGGCGAGCCGGAACGATGGTGGTGCGTCCCGCGTGGCGGCACACCGCCCGGGTGCCGCGCCCCCGTCTGACCCAGCACCCACCGCCGGACGACGGCGGTTGCCGATGCTCGCCCGCTTCGCCGTCATGACCCGCGGGCACGTGGGGACCGCCGTTCGTGACGGTCGCGTGAAGACCGCACCGATCCTGTCGCCCTCGGGCCCCGCCCGGGTAGCCCCCCTCCAGAGGCATCGAGAGGAGGTACCCGTGCTCGGGTTCATCGCACTGCTGCTGGTCGTGTGGCTGGCACTCGTCGTCATCGGCGTCGTGGTGGAGGGGCTGTTCTGGCTCCTCGTGATCGGCGCCGTGCTCTTCGTCGCCACCGCGGCCTTCGGCTGGGTCAAACGCAACACCAGGGTCTGACGGATCGGATGTGCCACTGCGCGGCACGGGTCATCGAGAGAACGGAGAGGACGCCGCCACCCCGCGGCCCCGACCGGTCAGGACGTGCCGTGCGTGGTGAGGACCTCCGCGGCGCCCTTGCCGGCGAACCGCTCGGCAGCGGCGTGTCCTGTGCCGCTGGGCGCACGCGGGATCACGAGCGGGGTTCTCGACACGCACGACGCCGAGTCCCCCGGCGGGGTTGTCGGTCGAGCTGTTCCCGCACCATCTGCCCGAGCGGGTCGTCCCGCGTCGGCAACTCCTCGCTCGAGGGCAGCAGTCGCAGGGCGAGCTCGTCGTGCGCTCATCGCCGACACCGATGGGTCGGGTGATCGCCCGCGGCAGGTGAGCACCGGGGGGATGGCCGGACACGGCCGCTGTGCGCCGTCCTGCCCTGGAAGCCCCGGTGCCCGCCGGCGCGTCCCCGGGCGTAGCGGAGTCCGGTACGCGAGGTCGCGGCTGGCCAGACGGCGCCAGCGCCGCTGACGCCACCGGTACAGCACGTGCGCGAAGGCCCAGGCGACCACGGTCAACCGGCCGGCCTCGACATCGATCCGGTCGGTGTACCGGGCCCGGCCCGGCTGGGTGCCGGGCTCGATGGTGATCAGGTGGTCCCAGCGACGCAGCAGCTGCCCCGAACCGTTGTCGCGGAGGAGCAAGCGGTCCGGGCTCGTGGGCGGGAAGGAGATGGAGATGGAGATCGTCTGCCCACCGAGCGGCACCAGTCCCAGGAGCCGCATGCTCACCAGGTGGTCCCCCTCGCTCCAGGTCTTCGGTAGCCCTGGCGGATCGACCGGCCGGATCGCGGTCAGCGGCCAGGACACGTGCATCAGCAGGCGAGAGGTCAGCACCGCGTCTCGTGCCCGGTCCACGGAGCACGGCAGCTCCGTCGTGACCGTCGCGAGCATGTCGATCACCCTCTCCAGGCGCCGCCTCCACCCGCGCCATCCGCCCAGCGGCGTCGGTGCAGTGCCGGCCGCGCACCGTAGTGGTCGGCCGGGGCGGCACCAGCCCTGGGCTCTGCGTCGAACGCCCGGCACGAACGACGGCATGCCTCCATCCGGGGACGCGTCCATCCGAGGGGCGGTGCACCCGCCGGCGGGTGATCGCGTCGGGATCGCGCTACGGCACCATCTCTGCCGTGCCGACCCTCCACATCACCCAGGACGACGCCGCCGACGAGTTGCTGAGCCGCGACCCGCTCGCCCTCCTCCTCGGCATGCTGTTGGACCAGCAGTTCCCGATGGAGCGCGCCTTCTCCGGCCCGCGGCTGCTGGCCGACCGCATGGGCGTGGAGACCCTCTCCGCCGCCGACATCGCCGGTGCCGAGCCGGACCGGCTGGCCGCCTGGTTCCAGGGACCACCGGCGATCCACCGCTATCCCGGCTCGATGGCCGCCCGTGCCCAGGCGGTGTGCCGGCTGCTGGTCGAGCGCTACGACGGCCGGGCCGAGGCGCTGTGGGCCGACGCCCCGGACGGCCGCACCCTGCTGGGGCGGGTCGGCGAGCTACCCGGGTTCGGCGCGCAGAAGGCGAGGATCTTCGTCGCGCTGCTGGGGAAGCAGTACGGCGTCACCCCGCCGGGCTGGCGGGAGGCCGCCGGCGAGTACGGCGAGGACGGCTCCCGGCGGTCGGTCGCCGACATCACCGGCCCCGAGTCGCTGGTCGAGGTCCGGCAGTTCAAGCAGGCGAGCAAGCAGGCTGCGAAGGCCGCCGCGAGCGGCTGAGAACGGCCGCGCACGGGCGTCTGCACCCGCCCGGATCCGGTGGCACCATGGGCGGCGCACCCGGCTGTGCCGGGGCCCGTCGACGCCGGGCGCCGCAGTCCGGAGAGGGATCTGCCGTGGGCCGTTCACCGCGGTCGGCAGAGGGAAGGACACCCGTGGCCTCGAGCCATCAGCCCGGCCGTTCCCACCGACCACAGCCGGTCCTCATCACCGAGGCCCAGCCCAGCCGCGCCGAGATGCACGCGGCGCGGAAGAGGCGCTACGTGCTCACCATGGCCGTCCGCGCGGTCAGCCTGATCCTGGCCGCGGTCTTCTACCAGACGCTGTGGCTGGCCCTGATCTTCGCGGCGCTGGGCACGGTGCTGCCGTGGATCGCGGTGATGATGGCCAACGACGAGCCCCCCAAGAAGAAACTCGACGTCAACCGCTACGCCGCTCCCCGGCCGGACCGGGTCCTCGAGAACCCCGCCCGGCCGGGCCGCATCATCGAGCACTGACCCTCACCGGGCGCCTGACCGGGCGACGACGGCGGCGGCCCGCGCCAGGCCGGCATCCAGCGCCGTCGCCGGGTCGCCGTCCGGGTGGGCCAGCCACACCGACAGCAGGCCGGCGGCGAACGCGTCCCCGGCACCGGTGGTGTCCACGACGTCGGCCGGGTGGGCCGGCCGGTGCACCAACGTGTCGCCGGAGGCCCACAGCGCGCCGTCGGCGCCCAGGGTCACCACCGCGACCCGGTGCCGGGCGGCCAGGGCACGGGCCGCGGTCGCCGCGTCGGGGCACCCGGTGAGCAGCCGCGCCTCCTCCTCGTTGGGCAGCACCAGCGTGGCCGTCGCCGTGTCGGCGAGCCACCGCTCGACGCCGTAGCGGGCGAGGGGGCCGGTCGAGGCCGGGTCCACCGACACGGTGCACCCGGCATCGGCCGCCGCGGCCAGGGTGGCCAGCCCCGCGGCGCGCGGCCGCGGGTCCAGCAGGGTGTAGCCGGACAGGTGCAGGTGCCCGCCGGCCCGCAGCGGGGGGACGTCGCCGGGCAGCAGGGCCAGGTTCGCGCCGCGGTCGGCCAGCATGCTGCGCTGCCCGTCCGGCTCCACCAGGCACACGACCGTGCCGGTCGCGGCGCCCGTCACCGCGCGCACGGCCGGCGCCACCCCGGCGGCCACGAGCTCGCCGACCAGTGCGGCGCCGGCCGCGTCGTCCCCGGTGCAGCCGGCGAGGACGACGGGGGTCCCGAGCGCCGCCAGGTGCACGGCGACGTTGGCCCCGGCGCCACCGCCACGGGTGGTGATGCGCGCCGGACGGTCCGACCCGGGAGCGGGCTCCCCGTCGAGCACCACGACGACGTCGGTGGCGAGGTCCCCGACGACGACGACCGGCAGCACCGCGCGGCTCAGCGGGGGAGCGCGGCCAGCGCGGCCGCGATCTGCCCGGCCAGTTCCGCGTTGCGCAGCACCAGGCGCACGTTGACCGCCAGGGTGGCGCCCTCGCTGGCCCGGTGCAGGTGGTCGAGGACGAACGGGGTGACCGCCTTGCCGCGGACCCCGGCCTCCTCCGCCGCGGCCAGCGCCCCCGCGATCACCCGGTCGTGCAGCGCGGGGTCGAGCTGCTCGGCGGCCGGCAACGGGTTGGCGACGACCACCGCGCCGGGCACGAGGTCGCGGCGGGCGGCGAAGACCGCGGCCGCCTGCTTCGCGTCGTCCACCGACCAGTCCACCGTCGAGCCGGAGTCGGCGACGTAGAAGCCGGGGAAGGTGGTCGTGCGGTAGCCGACGACGGTCACCGACAGGCTCTCCAGCCGTTCCAGCGTGGCCGGGACGTCGAGGATCGACTTGACCCCGGCGCAGACGACGACCAGGGACGTGCGGGCCAGGGCGACCAGGTCGGCGGACTCGTCGAAGGTGTCGGCCGACTGCCGGTGCACCCCGCCGAGGCCACCGGTGGCGAACACCCCGATCCCGGCCCGGGCGGCCAGCAGGGCGGTGCTCGACACGGTGGTGGCGCCGCTGAGGCCGAGCGCCGCGGCCACGGGCAGGTCACGGACGCCGAGCTTGGCCAGCTCCGGGTCCGCGCAGACGCGGTCCACCTGCGCGGCGGTCAGCCCGACGTGCGGCACACCGTCGAGGACGGCGATCGTCGCCGGCACCCCGCCACCGGCCCGGACGGCGTGCTCCACCTCGTCGGCCGCGGCCCGGTTGTCGGGTCGGGGCAGCCCGTGGGCCAGCAGGGTGCTCTCCAGGGCGACGACCGGGTGACCGGCGGCGAGCGCGTCACCCACCTCGGCGGAGACCACGATCCCGGGTGAGGGTGGGACGGCGGGCGGCAGGGCAGCGGCGGACACCCTGACATCATGGTGGGCGGGGCAGTCGTGCCCGGCTCCGCCCTGGGCGGCCGGCGATGCCTCCGTCAGCCGTCCTGTGACCCGAGGGAGCACCGCGTGAGCAACACCGACCTGCTCGAGAAGCCCGACGTCCGCGAGGGCGACACCGGCAACGCCAACGAGGTCTTCCACTACGTCCGCAAGAACAAGATCGCCGAGAGTGCGGTGATGGGCACCATGGTCGAGGCCCTCTGCGGCGAGGTCTTCCCGGTGACCAAGAGCCCCAAGCCCGGCAGCCCGGTCTGCCCGGCCTGCAAGGAGATCTACGAGCAGCTCCGCAAGGAGTGACCGACCGGGCCCGGGCAGTGGCTCAGCGGCGGCCGGGGACGGTACCTGGCCGCGGTGTCGGCCGGTGGGCCGACCGTGTCACAACAGGTCCAGGCGCCGGGCCTGCTCGAGCTTGGCGGCCCGGCGCTCCTGCCGGCGCTTCTGGTGCCGTCGCAGCGGAGCCGGCCAGCGGGCCTGGATGGTGGCGTTGAGCTCGGCTCCCAGCAGCACGGCCATCCCGAAGAAGAAGCAGAACAGCAGTGCCGCGATCGGGGTGGCCAGCGCCCCGTAGGGCAGCGTCGCGGTGAGGATGTCGGACACGTAGGCGCGCAGCAGGAGTGCGGCCACGAGGAAGAACCCGACGGCCAGCACGGTCCCCGGCAGGTGCCGCCGCCACGGCAGACGGCGCGGCAGGACGACGTGGTAGAAGCTGGTCAGGGCCAGCAGCAGGCCGATGAGCACCACCGGCCAGTAGACGGCGTTGACCAGCACCGTGGCCGTCGCCCGCCAGTCCTCCGGCAGCAGTGACACCAGCACCTCGCGGCCGAGCACGAGCAGCGGGAGCGTCAGCACCGCCATCACCATGCCGACGACGAACAACCACAGGGCCTTGAGCCGGGTGCGGATCGGCCCCCGGACGTCGCGCTGGTCGTAGGCGATGACGATCGTGTTCATGAACGTCGCCGTCGCCGAGGAGCCGGCCCACAGCGACAGCAGGAAGCCGACGCTCACCAGGTCCAGCCGCCCGGAGCCGAGGATGTCGGCCAGGGTGGGACGGACGAGCGAGTCGACGACGTCAGGGGTGAGCGCCTCGGCGGAGGCGGTCAGCAGCTGGTCCTCGATGCGGGTCACCGACGCCTGGCCGATGAACCCGGCGAGGTAGCCCAGCGAGCCCAGCAGCCCGATCAGCAGCGGCGGCACCGAGAGGATCTGCCAGAACGCCGCCTCGGCAGACAGCCCCAGGATGCGGTCCTGCCAGGCCTTGGCGACGGTACGGCCGAGCACCTGCAGCGGTACCCGCACCGGCGCGGGCCACCGGGCCAGCCGTTCCCGCCGGACCGGTGCGGCCGGCGCCGTCCGGGGCGCCGGGGGCGTCACGTGGTCGGCGTCGGCACCGTCCGGACCACTGCCCACGGGGGCCGGCGACCCCCCGGGCAGGACGGTGCTCACCGGCCCAGTGTGCCCGTCAGGGCCGCGGGAGGGGTCCGGGCGGGGCGGACGAGGTCGGTCTCCCCCCGATCGGGCGAGCGGTCAGGCCACCGTCCGACGGGAGGGGCGACGGCCACCCGGGGCCGGCGCGGGCGCCGGCGCGGTGCCCTCGGGTGCGGGGGCGTCGGCCGGCGCCACCGGGACACAACGGATGACCGGTTCGGCGGCGTACCGGGTCCGGAAGTCCTCCCGACGGATCTCGGCGCCGCTCTGCGGGTCCTTGAACACGCGCGTGACGGTGATGTCGAACCCGGTCGACCCGCCCTGCGGGCTGCAGCTGCCGTCGTCCGGCTTCTCCTGGACCACCGGCTGACGCAGGTTGAACCGGTTGCTGCTGATCGACTCGATGTCGTAGCGCTTGGTCCCGTAGAAGGTCACGGTGAGCGAGCTCGGCGTCCACTGGGTGTCGATGTAGACGCCGGTGTCGCTGTCGTTGCGGAACTTGAGGTCGATCGAGTCGTAGTACACGGTCGCCTCGCGACCGGCCGGGTAGCGGCTGATGTAGTAGCTGTGCGGCTTGTGGAACACGTCCTCGAGCCCGGCGAAGAAGACGGCGTTGAACAGCGTGGTGGCGACCTGGCTCATGCCGCCACCGACGGCGGTCGTGAACTGGCCGTTGTTGATGACACCGGCCTCGACGTAGCCCTGCGCCGTGCCGCGCGGGCCGGTGTGCCCGTTGAGGCTGAAGGTCTCACCGGGCTGGACGATCGCGCCGTCGATCTCCGCGGCGCCGACCCGGATGTTGGTACCGCTGGCTGCGCTGGTGAAGTTGGTGGTGAAGGTGCTGATCTCCTCGCGGATGCCCAGCGCCTCGGCGTCGGCGGTGCTGAACTCGGCCTCGACGGGGCCGAGCTGGGCGGTCACCGTGCGCGGGGCCGGCTGGGGGAGCACCTCGAGCAGCTGACCGGCGAGCGCGGCGGGGTCGACGCCCGCGCCGTCCACCGAGGGGACGACGGTGACCGTGCCCCCGGAGAGCTCGAACCGGGCGTCCTCGGCCGGGGTGCCGAACTCGGCGAACTCGTCGCCCATCGCCTCCTGCAGGCGGGCGGGGTCGACGGCGACGGCGAGCTCGCCGCTCTCCTGCGGCGTGAAGGCGAGGGAGGCGGCGATCGCGGTCTCCGGCACCTCCATCGTCGTCGCGCCGTCCTGGCTGGTCACCGTCACCGGCGCGGCCAGGCCGGGGGTGACCGTCTCGTCGAGCACCCGCTGGGCCGCCTCGGCGCCGACCGTCACCTCGGTGACCTCGACCGGCAGCTCGATCGGCGTGCTCGGGTCGCCGCCGGCGGCCAGGAACTCGGTGACCGCTGCGGCGGCGCCCTCGCGGTCCAGCGTGAGGCCGTCCTCGGGCGCGACGACGCGGGCGGTGGTCCCCTCGATCGCGATGGTGGCGTCGACCGGTGCGCGGTCGACCTGTTCGGCGATCGCGTCGATCTGGGCGGCCAGCGCCGTCTCCTCGCCGGTGATGACCGGGGCCACCTCGCGCTCGGTGAACAGCGAGACCAGCCGGGTCCAGGGGTTCAGCGGCTGCTCGCCCGCGGCGTCCACGGTGCCGTCGACGTCGAGGGTGATGCCCGCGGTGGCGGGGGAGAGGGTGGCCTCGACGTCGCCGGCCACGACCACGTGGTCGGCGGTCACCCGCGGGGCGAGGTCGGTCTCGAGCCGCTCACCGGCGGCGGCGGTGGACAGCCCGCCGATGTCCACGCCGGCGACCACGGTGTTGCGGGGGACGTCCCCGCCCGAGGCGGCCAGGTCGATGCCGTAGGCGGCCGCGAGGACGCCGACGGCGGCGACCGGCGTGACGACGGCCGGACGGCGCCACCAGGGCCGGCGCGGTGCGGCGTCACCGGCCGGGGGCAGGCCTCCGGAGCCGTCGCCCGGACCGTCCGCGGATCCGTCCCCGGGGGTGGCACCGGAGCTGCCCGCCGGCTGGGTGCCGTCGTCCCGGGTGCCGTCGTCCCGGGGGTCGGCGGTGGCCTCCGGGGTCGCCGGCAGCACGCCGGTGGCCGGTGCCGGCCCGTCGGCGGCCGCGGCGTCGGCGGCCGGGGCACCGGCGGCCGGGGGCGGGAGCTGACCGGGTGCCTCGCCGGGGGCGAATCGGATGTCCTGGGTCTCGCCGTCCTCGACGGCGGCGGGGGCCGGCTCAGCCCCGGGCGCGACCGGCCCTGCGGCGGCCTCCGGCGTCTCCGGTGTCCCGGCGGCGGGCGCGGCCGGCCCTGCGGCGGGCGCAGCGGCCTCCGGGCCCCCGGCGGGGGGCGGGGTGACCTCGGGCGTCCCGCCGGCGGGCGGAGCGACCTCGGGCGTCCCGGGGGCGGGCGCCGGGGCGACTCCCGCCGGGCGCGCCCCGGTCTCGGGGCCCACGGGGCCGCGGTCGCGCGGCACGGGACGCGTGTCGTCGGAGAAGACCTCGGGTTCGATCCGGGCGGTCTGGTCCTGCGGGGCGGGGGACTGTGGCATCGGGGGATCTCCGGGTCGCCGTCGACCGGGGGATCCCGGGAACGACGGAGCCGCCGGCGTCCCGTCCGCCCGAGGCGGATCCGGGACGCCGGCGGCGGCGTCGGGTGAGGGCTTCATCGCTGCGAGCGACGATAACCCCTCTATCAGGAGGTGATGCGCTGCTCGCCGTCGGTGTCGATGATGTCGACGGCGATGTCGCGCAGCTTGCCCTCGTACTCACGGGCGTGGTGCCCGCAGAACACGAGGTCGCTGCCGCTGGCGAGGACCACCCGCACCTTGGCCAGCGCACCGCAGCGGTCACAGTGGAAGGGGACGACCAGGTCGTCGGCGGGCGGGGTCGTCGTCAGCGTCTGGGTCATCTGGGTCATCACTCGCTCTCTACCGCACGGACCCGCGGCTGCGGATCGGCCTCCTGCACAGCGCCAGGATGGACCCCTGTGTTCCCGGTCCTGCCGATCGATCGGTGGGACTCGCCGTCGTCGGCGTGTCCGGGGCCGTTGTCACGGGTGGGGCGGGTCAGCAGGGACGTCACTGGCTCGTACAGGTCTGTGGTCGTGGTGCTCGTAGTCGTCAGTTCCGTGCGCCGGTCGTCGTCCGGCTTGGTGGGTCCGCTGCTGTCTTGACGTCCCCCACGCTACGCCGCTTACCCGGTCGGTGACGGCTCACACCGCCCCAGCGGCTCATCGGGGTGAGATCGTGACCATCCCGAGACGCGGCCGTCACGGACCGGCCGTCGGGCGCAACACCCCTGGAACGGGGGCGGTCGAGCGCTCCCGGCCGGGAGCGGGCGGCGTGCTGCCGTCGTGCCGACGCCGCCGGCGAGGGTGACCAGCGACACAGGGCGCCGGTCGGAGGCGGGCCAGCGGCAGGAGACGACGGGGCCTCCGAGCGTGGTCGCTCGGAGGCCCCGTCGTGGTGCCCGCTCAGTCCAGGTAGTCCCGCAGGACCTGCGAACGGCTGGGGTGACGCAGCTTCGACATCGTCTTGGACTCGATCTGGCGGATCCGCTCCCGGGTCACGCCGTAGACCTGACCGATCTCGTCGAGCGTGCGCGGCTGGCCGTCGGTGAGGCCGAACCGCAGCCGGACGACGCCGGCCTCCCGCTCGGACAGCGTCTGCAGGACGCTGGTCAGCTGGTCCTGCATGAGCGTGAAGCTCACCGCGTCGACGGCGACCACGGCCTCGGAGTCCTCGATGAAGTCACCGAGCTGGCTGTCGCCCTCGTCGCCGATGGTCTGGTCGAGGCTGATCGGCTCCCGGGCGTACTGCTGGATCTCCAGCACCTTGTCCGGGGTGATGTCCATCTCCTTGGCCAGCTCCTCCGGGGTGGGCTCGCGCCCGAGGTCCTGGAGCAGCTCGCGCTGGATGCGGCCGAGCTTGTTGATGACCTCGACCATGTGCACCGGGATGCGGATGGTGCGGGCCTGGTCGGCCATGGCGCGGGTGATGGCCTGCCGGATCCACCAGGTGGCGTACGTGGAGAACTTGTAGCCCTTGGTGTAGTCGAACTTCTCCACCGCGCGGATCAGGCCGAGGTTGCCCTCCTGGATGAGGTCCAGGAACGCCATGCCGCGGCCGGTGTAGCGCTTGGCGAGGGAGACCACCAGGCGGAGGTTGGCCTCCAGCAGGTGGTTCTTGGCCCGCTCGCCGTCGCGCACGATCCAGTTGAGGTCGCGGCGCATCTGGGGGGAGAGCTTCTGGCCCTCCTCCTCGGCCTGGCGCAGCCGCTCGGCGCCGTAGAGGCCGGCCTCGATCCGCTTGGCGAGGTCGACCTCCTCCTCGGCGTTGAGCAGGGCGACCTTGCCGATCTGCTTGAGGTAGGCGCGGACCGAGTCGGCCGAGGCGGTGAGCTCGGCGTCCTTGCGTGCCTGGCGGAGGGCCTCGGACTCCTCCTCGTCGTCCCACTCGAAGTCGCCGCCCTCGGTCGCGGCGGCCTCCTCCTCGGCGGCGGCCTCGACGGCGACGCCGTCGGGCCCGGCTACGACGGTCTCGTCGAGCTTGAGCCCCTCGCCGCCGTCGACGACCGCGACGGCGGAGTCCTCGGTGGCGACCGCGGTCAGCACGGCGCCCTCACCGGTGCCCGGGGACGGCGAGATGCTGGGCTTGCGGGCGCCACCCTTGGCGGCGGTCTTCGCCGGTGCCTTCTTGCGAGCGGGGGCCTTGGCCGGACTGGCCGTGGCGTCGCCCGCGGATACCGGTGCGCTGGTCCGGGTGACCCGGGGGGCGGCGGCAACCGTCCTGGAGCGCCCCGTGGTGCTCGCTGCGGCTGCTTCCGGTGCTGGCTGGTCGGCGGGCACTCAGGATTCCTTCCCGTGCTGGGTGCGTTCCCCGGGGGGCCGTCTGGCCCCCGGGCAGCGGCCTCGGCCGGCGTCCGGAGCGGGAGAGGTCCCAGCAGACCGGCCCGGGTTTCACCGGTGCGCGGGTGGGGGATGGCTCTCGGCTGGGGAGCGACGGGGCGGGGCTCGTCCATTGTAACGACGCAGCTGGATGAAACCACCGTTGCGGGCCTGCCGGGATCGCTCGCACGGGGTGCCCCGTGCAGGTCGGGGAGGTCCGCACCCTCCGTGGTGGCCCGGCCGCGTGGGGGGAGGGCATCCGTCACTGCCCGATGCGCTCCTCGGCGGCCAGCGCGGCGCCGACGATGCCGGCGTCGTTGAGCAGCTCCGCCGGGACGACGGGGGTGCGCGTGGACAGCAGCGGCACCCACTTGTGCGCCTTCTTGCTCACCCCGCCGCCCACGATGATGAGGTCGGGCCAGACGCTGGCCTCCAGGACGTCGAGGTAGCGGTCCACCCGGCGGGCCCAGTCCGGGTAGCTGAGGTCCTCCCGCTCACGCGCCGCCGCCGACGCCCGCCGCTCGCCGTCCTCGCCGTCGACCTGGATGTGGCCGAACTCCGTGTTGGGCACCAGGACGCCGTCGCTGAACAGGGCGCTGCCGATGCCCGTGCCGAACGTGAGCATCAGCACCACGCCCCTGCGGTCGCGGCCGGCGCCGTACCGCATCTCGGCCAGGCCGGCGGCGTCGGCGTCGTTGAGGGTCTGCACGCCGTCCGGGACCCGCTCGGCCAGCCCGGCGGCGAGGTCGGTGCCCAACCAGCTCTTGTCGACGTTGGCCGCGGTGTGCGCGACCCCGTGCTTGAGGACGCCGGGGAAGGTCACCCCGACGCGGCCCTCCCAGCCGAAGTGGTCCACGATCTGCCCCACCACGTCGTAGACCGGCTCGGGCAGGGAGGGCTGCGGCGTCCCGATGCGCAGCCGCTCACCCTGGAGCTCGCCCTTGTCCAGGTCGACCAAGCAACCCTTGATCCCGCTACCGCCGATGTCCACCCCGAAGCCCAGCACGCGGTCAGGGTAGTGACCGGCGCCGCGGCAGGCAGGTCGCCTCCGGCAGGATCGGGGTCGTGACCGCCGCGCCCGATGCCGCCGCCCTGCTCGACCTCGCCGTCGCGACCGCCCGGGAGGCCGCGGACCTGGTGTCCCGGGGACGCGCCTCGGCCGCCGGGCAGGTGGACGTGAAGTCCAGCCCGGTCGACATGGTCACCGCCGTGGACAAGGCCTGCGAGGAGCTCGTGGTCACCCGGCTGCTGGCCGCGCGGCCGGAGGACGGGCTGCTCGGCGAGGAGGGCGCCGCGCGGACGGGGACCAGCGGCGTGCGGTGGGTGGTCGACCCGATCGACGGGACGACCAACTTCGTCTACGGGTTGCCGGCCTACGCGGTGTCGATCGCGGCGGAGGTCGACGGGCGGGCGCAGGCCGGGGCGGTGCTCAACGTCGCGACCGGCGAGCTGTACTCGGCGACGGCCGGCGGGGGCGCCCACCTGACGGTGCCGGGCGGCGCGCCGGTCCGGCTGGACGGCAGCCGGCCGGCGTCCCTCGAGCAGACGCTCGTCGCGACCGGGTTCGGCTACCGCGAGGAGCAGCGTCGCGCGCAGGGCGCGGTGGTGGCCGAGCTCCTGCCGCACGTGCGCGACATCCGCCGGCACGGTTCGGCCGCCCTCGACCTGTGCACGGTGGCCGCCGGCCGGGTCGACGCCTACTACGAGCTGCACCTCAACCGGTGGGACTACGCCGCCGGCGCCCTCGTCGCCGCCGAGGCCGGGGTCGTGGTCACCGGGCTGCCGGGCCGCCCGTTCGCCGAGCCCCTGGGCATCGCCGTGGCGCCGACCGTCGCCGACGACTTCGTCGCCCTGCTGGCCCGGCTGCACCCCTCCTGAGCCCGTCTGCCGCACCGCGCGCCGGGCGATCCGGGTGCGGCCCTCCGCAGGGTCCCGCGGCGGGCTCGCGACCCGTGGGGTGGGGGTCCGCTCAGCAGGCGGCCGCGGCGCTGGAGGCGGTGCTGAGCGCGGCCGCCACCTGCTCGGGGCCGGCCAGACTGTCGGGGAAGACGAACTCCGGGCCGATGACGAGGTCGACCTGCGCGGTGGCGCGGGTGTCGAGGTGGTCGCCGGCCCCCGGCAGGAAGAGCCCGACGTAGGCGGCCGCGTCGTTGCCCCGGGGGCCGTGCCGGATCTCCCCGACACCGGTCACCTCGCGGTCGGTGGGGTCGTTGGCGACCTCCTCGACGACGAAGCCCCGCCCCTGCAGCTCCGCGGCGACGGTCTGTGCCAGCCCCGCAGTGTCGGTCGCGTTGAACACGCGCAGGGTCAGCGTCGTGGGGTCCAGTGACGGGGGAGCGGCCGACGCCGTCGTGCACGCCGCGGCCTGGGCGGCGTCGCGGTCCTGCTCGTCCTGGAGGACGTTCCACCACACGGCCAGCGCGCCCAGTGCCAGCACCAGCAGGAAGATCAGCGGCGGGATCGGTCGCCGGCCGCTGCGGGGACGCACCGCGGGACGGTCGGTCGGCGGCGCGCTCACGGGGTCTCCTCGCTGGCGCTCGTCGGCCGCGCTCACGGGCTCTCCTCGCTGGCGCTCGTCGGCCGCGGTCGCGGCGCGGCTGTGGTGCCGCGTGAGCTCGCCAGCTCGCTCACGTGTCCCCCTCGGTGCCCGGTGGTCGGCGGGAGTCTAGGGCCGGGTCGGGGTGCTAGATCGCACCGTCGTCGAGTGCGGCGCGTCCCCGCTCCACGCAGGGCCCGATGCGCTCGGCGTAACCGGAGGTGTCCTTGCCCGCCATCGCCCCCGCCCTCGACCGGGCGACGATGCCCGCGACGATCGCGGCGAACTTGAAGTAGGCGAAGCCGACGTACCAGTTGAGGTCGGCGAGGTCCAGGCCGGTGCGGGACGCGTAGCGCTCGGCGACCTCCACGCGGGTGGGGAAGCCCGGCAGCGCCGTCACGCTGCTCTGGCCGGCGACGCTCTCCTCGCCGGCCTGCGGCCAGTAGACGAACAGCATGCCGAGGTCGGCCAGCGGGTCGCCGAGGGTCGACATCTCCCAGTCGAGCACCGCCCGGATGCCGCCGGGACGGTCGGGGTCGAGCAGGCAGTTGTCCAGCCGGAAGTCGCCGTGGACGACGCCGTCCCGCTGCGTCGCGGGCACCGTCTCCGCCAGCCGGGCGGCGAGGGCGTCGAGGTCCGGGCGCTCCTGGTCGCGGGTGGCCTCCCACTGCTTGGTCCACCGGCGCACCTGCCGGGCCAGGAACCCCTCGGGCCGGCCGAAGTCGCCGAGGCCGACGGTCGTGTAGTCGACCGAGTGCAGGTCGGCCAGCACGTCGACCAGGCCCTCGCCGATCTGCCGGCGCTGCGCGGGTCCGTCGGCGTAGCCCGGCGGGATCTCGTCGACGACGTGCAGCCCCACCACGCGCTCCATGACGTAGAACGGGGCGCCGAGGACCTCGGGGTCGGTGCACAGGTGCAGCGTCCGCGGGACGGGGACCGGTGTGGGACCCAGCGCGGTGATGACCCGGTGCTCGCGCGCCATGTCGTGGGCGGTGGCGAGCACGGCGCCGGTCGGCGGGCGCCGCAGGATCACCGACTCGCCGTCCGAGCCGCCGTCCGGGGTGACCACGTAGGTGAGGTTCGACATGCCGGCGGCGATGAGGTCGATGCGCACCGATCGCCAGCGCTCGTCGCCGAGGACGGAGGCCAGGTAGGGCCCGACGACGGCCGGGTCAGCACCCACGGGAGTCGACACGGGCGCAGGGTAACCTCTGGCGCTCCGCGGCCGTCCCGACCGATCCGGCGCCGATGTGTCCGTCCCGTCGTGAGCCGGGCACAAACGGAGACCGCGCGACGTTGGGGGGTCCGCCGGCGGACCACCGCCCCGCCGTCCGGCGGTGGCGCGGACCGCAGCACCCGGCCGGTGCCCGAGCAACGGGCACCGGCCTGCAGGCCACCGGTCGCCCCCGGCGACCGGCCAGGACGGCGGCGCCCCGGTGCCGCTGTCAGACGATGCGGGCCCCGATGCCCGCGAGAACCCCGGAGGAGGGGCACACCCCATGGCCACCGACTACGACGCCCCGCGCCGCAACGAGGCCGACGAGCTCGGCGAGGACTCGCTCGAGGAGCTCAAGGCGCGGCGAGCCGAGGCGCAGTCCTCGTCGGTCGACGTCGACGAGACCGACTTCAACGAGAACCTCGAGCTCCCCGGCGCGGACCTGTCCAACGAGGAGCTGACCGTCCGCGTGCTGCCGAAGCAGGAGGACGAGTTCACCTGCTCCCGCTGCTTCCTCGTGCAGCACCGCAGCCGCCTGGCCGCCACCAAGGGCGACCAGCTGTACTGCCGCGACTGCGCAGCCTGAGAGAGAAGGACCCCGGGGAGGACCCCGTCCTCCCCACCGCCCGCACGCCCGCGGCGGGACCCGGGACGGGGCCGCCGGACCCTCCGCAGGCTGGGGGTGGGCCGGGAGCCGCCGTCCTCCCTCCCCGTCCCACCCCCGGGACGGGGCCGGGGAGGGCGCTCGACGGAGGAGAGGACCGATGACCGAGGACCAGGAGCGCACCGGCGCGGTGCGGGACGTCCCGCCGCCGCGTCCCGTCACCGGCGGCAGCCGCGCCGCGACGCCGGCCGAGGAGAGCCCCCTCGGCCGCGCCGGCCGGGTCCTGGCCGACGCGGTCTCCGGGCTGCTCGGCGGCGGTGAGGGCGGCGCGCCGACCGGGGAGGGACGGCGGAAGGCCGCCTCGACCCTGCGTGACGTCGTCACCGCCCTCGCGGCCACCGCGGGCAACCGGGCCGGGCGTGCGGACGCCGCGCCGTCGGCGGACCAGGGGGGCGAGCGGACCCCCGGTGCGCTCCTCGGCGACCTGCTCACCGCCGCCGTGCCGCGGCTGCCCATCCGGGATGCGCGCCGGCTGCGCGAGGTGTACCCCGGAGCGACCGACGAGGAGATCGCCGACGCGCTGGTCGCGCGGGCCGGCCGGCTCACCGCCGCCATCGGCGCGGCGACCGGCGGCATCTCCGCGGCCTCCTGGGTGGCGCCGCCGTCCCTGCTCGCGCTGCCGCTGGGGCTGGGCGCCGAGACGGTGCTCACCGCCGCGGTGGAGGTCGTGCTCGTGGGTGAGCTGCACGAGCTGTACGGCCGGCCGGCGACCGGGGACGCCCGGGCCCGCGCGCTCGCGTACCTGTCCAGCTGGTCCGGGCAGCGGGCCGTCGACGACACGGTGAAGCCGGGGATCGGCGGCCTGCTCGGGAGCGCGGGCCTGCAGACGCTGCGCCGCCGGATGACCCGCCGGCTGGCGCGCAGCATCCCCGCGGCGGCGCCGTTCCTCGTCGGCGCGGCGCTGGGGGGCCGGGGCAACCTCAAGGCCACCGAGAACCTGGCCCGCCGGGTACGGGCCGACCTGCGGCGGCCCCGCCCCTGACGCGGGTCCGGGTCCCGCGCGGCCGGGGTCGCGACGCGGGCTCGCGAGCGGTGGGGGGCGAGGGCGGCCTCATAGGATCGCCGACGTGCCCGACCCCGCCGTGCCCGACCCCGCCGTCCCACAGGTCGAGGTGCCGGTGCGGCTGACCTCGCCGGAGGACGCCGTCCCCGCCTACGCCCTGCCCGGTGACGCCGGCGCGGACCTCGCCATCGCCGAGGACCTCGAGCTGGCCCCCTTCCAGCGCGCGCTGGTGGGCACGGGGGTGGCCGTGGCCATCCCCGAGGGCTACGCCGGCTTCGTGCACCCCCGGTCGGGGCTGGCGCACCGGCTGGGGCTGAGCCTGGTCAACGCGCCGGGGACGATCGACGCGGGCTACCGCGGCGAGATCAAGGTCAACCTGGTCAACCTGGACCCCACCAGCCCGCTCACGCTCCGCCGCGGCGACCGCGTCGCGCAGCTGGTCGTGCAGCCGGTCGTGCGGGCCCGCTTCGTCCCGGTGCAGCAGCTGCCGGAGAGCGCCCGCGGCGCCGGGGGGCACGGCTCCACCGGCGGCCACGGGAGTGCACAGTCGAAGGGACTCAGCTGACATGCCGTTCGGACGGCGACGCAACCGGATCGACCGCAGCCTGCGTGAGCGTGGGGTGCCCCCCGAGCCGCAGCACCGGCCACGGGAGGTCGAGGAGACCACCGGCCCCTGGGACGAGGCCGACGCGCCCCAGGACGGCGTGGCCCGCATCGACCTGGGCTCGCTGCGGCTGCCCGCGGCGCCCGGGATGGAGCTGCGGGTCGACGTCAACGCCCAGCAGAAGGTGGTCGGCGCGACCCTGCGCGCGGGGGAGTCGATGCTGCAGGTGTCGGCGTTCGCGGCGCCGCGGGCCGGTGGCATCTGGGACGACGTCCGGGCCGACCTCGCCCGCAGCGCGTCCGGCCAGGGCGCGTCCCTCCGGGAGGTCGAGGGCCCCTTCGGTCCCGAGCTGGCCGGCACGGTGCTGGCGGCCCAGCCCGCGCCACCGGGTCAGCCGGCCCCCAGGCCGGTGCGCCGGGCGGCCCGGTTCCTCGGCGTGGACGGCCCGCGCTGGTTCCTCCGCGGGATGCTCAGCGGGCCCGCGGCCGAGAGCCCTGAGGCGGCCGCCCAGCTGGAGGAGGCGTTCCGCCAGATCGTCGTCGTCCGTGGGAACGAGCCGATGCCGGTGCGCGAGCAGCTCCCGCTGACCCTGCCCCCGCAGGCGGCGGCGCAGGTCGCCGCCCAGCAGGCGGCCCGGCGCCAGGCGGGCGGCACCGCACCCGGCGCGACGCCGCCCCCGCGCGGCGCGGCCCCGCCGGCTCCCGGCGCGTGACCGCCACCCGGGTCGCCTACGGGCCGCACCCCGACCAGTTCGTCGAGCTGACCCTCCCGGCCGGCAGGGCCCCCGCGCCGGTCGTCGTCGTGCTGCACGGCGGCTTCTGGCGGGCGGCCTACGGCATCGAGCTGGCCCGGCCGCTGGCCGCCGACCTCGCCGTCGCCGGCTTCGCCGCGGTCGCCGTGGAGTACCGCCGGGTGGGCGCCGGCGGCGGGTGGCCGGCCACCCTCGAGGACGTCGCGGCCGCCGTCGACGCGCTGCCCGAGCTCCCGGGTGCCGACCGGCTCGACCTCGGCGACGTCGCCGTCGTCGGCCACTCCGCCGGCGGGCACCTCGCGGCCTGGGTGGCCGGGCGGGAGCGGCTGCCCGAGGGGGCGCCGGGAGCCCGGCCGCGGGTTCGGGTGGCGGCCGCGGTGCTGCAGGCCGGGGTCCTCGACCTCGGGCTGGCCGCCGCCGAGCGGATGGGCGACGGCGCGGTGCAGGGCCTGCTCGGCGCGGAGCCGGAGGAGGCCCCCGACCGGTACGCCGTCGCCGACCCGGTGCGGTTGGTGCCGGCCGGCGTCGACCTGCTGTGCGTGCACGGCACCGCCGACGAGTCGGTGCCGGCGGCGCAGAGCGCCCGTTACGCGGCCGCCGCGGAGGTCGCCGGCGTGCCGGTGGAGGTGCGGTGGGTCGACGGCGACCACATGGTGCTCATCGACCCCGACGGCGCGCCGTGGGCGCTGGTCCGCGAGTGGCTCCGGGACCGCGTCACCGGCGTCCACGACGGATCTACCCTGGCACCATGACCGGGCTCGCGGGGTCCTGCAGGGGCTCGGCGCGGCCCGGCACCGGTGCCACGAGCGCCAGCGAGGAGGAGCGGTGACCGAGACCCGTTCGGGCGGTTGGCTGGCGCGCACCCTGCAGCGCCTGACCGCCGACGACCAGACCATCGACGCGGAGCGGCTGCGCGAGGGTGCCGTGAGCGCCGGCTGTGAGGCGGTCAGCGCCTGCCGGAAGGGGGCGGTGGTCACCGTCACCGGCCGGCTGAAGTCGGTGGTCTACACCCCGCGGGAGACCGTCCCCACGCTCGAGGCGGAGCTGTTCGACGGCTCCGGGTCGGTCACCCTCGTCTGGCTCGGCCGGCGGCGGATCCCGGGCATCGAGCCCGGGCGCACGCTGAGCGCCCACGGCCGGTTCGCCTCGTTCGACGGCCGGCAGGTCATCTACAACCCCCGGTACGAGCTGAGCGCCGGGTGACGGCTGCGCCCGAGGGGGAGGGCCGGCCCGCACCGGGTGAGCCCGGCGGGCAGCCGGGGGAGGGCGTGCCGGCCGACTCCGGCACCGTGACCTTCGACCGGCACCTGGTGCTGGACCAGCTCGGCGGCTGGCGCGGCATGGTCGACGCCTCGCTGCCCACGATCGCCTTCATCGTGGGCAACTCGCTGGGGGAGCTGCGCGCCGGCATCGGGGCGGCGATCGCCGCCGCCGTGCTCGTCTTCGCGCTGCGGCTGGTGCGCCGCGAGAGCGTCCAGCAGGCCGTCAGCGGGCTGTTCGGGGTCGCCATCGCGGTCGGCATCGCCGCCGCCAGCGGCCAGGCGCGCGACTTCTTCGTCCCCGGCCTGATCCGCAACGTCGCCCTCGGGGTGGTGCTGGTGGGCTCGATCGCCGTGCGGTGGCCGCTGGTCGGCGTCCTCGCGGAGTTCCTGGCGCCCAGCCACCTGGGGACGATGGCCTCGCACTCCCTACCGGGCCTGCGGCAGCGGCTCGGCCGGGTCAACGCCTCCCTGCACCACCGCCCGCCGCCCGACCCGCGGACCGGCGGCCGGCCGGCCGACCCCGTGCCCGAGCAGCACTGGCGGGACGACCCGCGGATGGTGCGCGCCTACTCCTGGCTGACGCTGCTGTGGGGGGCGACGTTCCTGGCCCGCGCCGTCGTCCAGTACGTGCTGTACCGCGCCGACGAGGTGGAGCTGCTCGGCACCGCGTCGCTCGTGCTGGGCCTGCCGGTCACCGCCGTGGAGGTCGTCGTGACCCTGTGGGTCGTGTCGCGCCTGCACCGGCACCGCGCGGAGCCGGCCGACCCGCAGGCCGGGCCGGCGAGCGGTCCCGAGCAGCCGGAGCGGCCGGCCGCCTAACCGGCGTGGGCGGGGGAGAGCACCTGCTGCAGCTGGTCCTCCACGTCGGCGTGGGTGACGAACAGCAGCTCGTCGCCGGCCTCCAGCGGCTCGTCGGGGCTCGGGGTGATGACCCGGTCGCCGCGCAGCATCGCGGTCAGCACCGTCTCGCGGGGCAGCGGCACCTCCCGCAGCGGGCGGCCCACCCACGGGGTGTCCTCGGCGAGGGTGATCTCCACCAGGTTGGCCGCACCCTTGCGGAAGCTCATCAGGCGGACGACGTCGCCGACGGTGACCGCCTCCTCGACCAGCGCTGCGAGCACGCGCGGGGTGGAGACGGCGACGTCGACGCCCCAGGCCTCGGTGTAGAGCCACTCGTTGCGGGGGTCCTTGACCCGGGCCACGACGCGGTTGACCGCGAACTCGGTCTTGGCCAGCAGCGAGACGACGAGGTTGGCCTTGTCGTCGCCGGTGGCGGCCACCACCACGTCGCAGGTGGCCAGCTGCGCCTCCTCGAGGGAGGAGACCTCGCACGCGTCGGCCTGGACCCACTCCGCGCCCGGCACCGACCGGGTGCGGACCTTGCGGCCGTCCTTCTCGATCAGCATCACGGCGTGGCCGTTGTTGAGCAGCTCGCCGGCGATGGAGCGGCCGACGGCACCGGCACCCACGATGGCCACCCGCATCAGGACTCCCCTCCCTGGGGGCCGCGTTCCACGACCTCGTGCACCCGCGTCGTGATGGCGTCGGTCGCGGCCACGACGAGCTGGTCGCCGTCCTGCAGGACCGTCGCGGTCGTCGGCAGCTGGGCCTCCCCGAACCGGACCAGCCAGGCCGCGCGGGCGCCGGACTGGGCCTCGAGCTCGGACAGCTTCCGGCCCACCCAGCCCTCGGTCACCGTGACCCGGATGAGCACCACCTGGCCGGTGGGCTCCCGCCACAGCTCGCTGACCTTCACCGACAGCAGTTCCCGCAGCAGCCGGTTCACCGTCCACGGGACGGTGGCGACGCTGGGGATGCCCATCCGCTCGTAGATCTCCGCGCGCTTGGAGTCGTAGATCCGCGCGACGACGTGCTGGACGCCGAAGGTCTCGCGGGCGACCCGGGCGCTGATGATGTTGGAGTTGTCGCCGCTGCTCACCGCGGCGAACGCCCCGGCGGAGTCGATGCCGGCGTCCAGGAGGGTCTGCCGGTCGAAGCCCAGGCCGGTCACCTGGCGGCCGGCGAAGTCCGGTCCCAGCCGGCGGAAGGCCTCCGGGTCCTGGTCGATGACGGCCACGCTGTGGCCGATCTCCTCGAGCCGGCGGGCGATCGCCGACCCGACGCGGCCGCAGCCCATCACGACCACGTGCACTGCTGCACTCTCCGCTCGACGCTCCGGGCGCCGGCGCCGACCGCCCGCGCTGCCCGGGCGCGAAGCTACACCCGGGGACGACGGGCGGCGCCGGCCGAGCGCTGCAACTCACCCTCCTGACGGGGGCACGGGGGGTCGCGGCGTCCGTACCATCGCCGCCGTGCCATCCCTGTCCGACCTCGGACAACTCCCGAAACGGCTGGTCCTGGGCCGGCCGGTGCGCAGCGACCGCGCCGGTGAGTCCCTGCTGCCCAAGCGTCTGGCGCTGCCGATCTTCGCCAGCGACCCGCTCTCCTCCGTGGCCTACGCCACCCAGGAGATCCTCATCGTGCTGACGCTGGCCGGCACCGCCTTCCTGTTCCTGGCGCCCTGGCTGGCGATCGGCGTCGTGCTGCTCCTGGTCACGGTGGTGCTCTCCTACCGCCAGGTGGTGCGGGCCTACCCCTCCGGCGGCGGCGACTACGAGGTCGCGTTCAAGAACCACGGCCAGTTCGCCGGGCTCACCGTGGCCAGTGCGCTGCTCGTGGACTACGTGCTCACCGTCGCGGTGTCGGTCGCGGCGGGCACGGACAACATCATCTCCGCGTTCCCGGAGCTCGACGAGCACCGCGTGCTGATCGCCGTGGGCCTGGTGACGCTGCTGGCCGCGGCCAACCTCCGCGGACTGCGGGAGTCCGGCCGCACCTTCGCCGTCCCGACCTACCTGTTCATCACCGGGATCCTGGTGATGATCGCGACCGGGCTCGTCCGGGACCTGTTCACCGACTCCCCGGTGGTCGCCGAGACGGCCGGGTTCACGGTGACGCCCGAGCCCGGCTACGAACAGCTCGGCGGGCTGGCGCTGCTGTTCTTCGCCCTGCGCGCCTTCGCGTCCGGCTGCACCGCCCTGACCGGCGTCGAGGCGATCGCGAACGGGGTCCCCGCGTTCAAGCCGCCGAAGAGCAGGAACGCCGCCACGACGCTGGCCCTGATGGGGGGCATCGCCGCGACCATGTTCGCGGGGGTGACCGCGCTGGCCCTCGCGGCGGACGTCAAGTACGTCGAGCACCCCTGCGACCTCGAGGGGTTCGCCGACTGCGAGACCGAGCCGCAGCGCACGGTCATCGCGCAGCTGGCCGCGGCGACCTTCGGCGGGGACACCTCGATCGGGTTCTTCTACATCCAGGCGGCCACCGCGCTGGTCCTCATCCTGGCCGCCAACACCGCCTTCAACGGCTTCCCGCTGCTGGGCTCGGTGCTCGCGCAGGACCGGTTCATGCCCCGCCAGCTGCACACCCGCGGCGACAAGCTGGTCTACAGCAACGGCATCCTGCTGCTGGCGGGCTTCGCGGCGTTGCTGATCGTCGCCTTCGACGCCGACGTCAACCGGCTCATCCAGATGTACATCGTCGGCGTCTTCACCAGCTTCTCGATCGGCCAGTGGGGGATGGTCCGGCACTGGAACCGCGAGCTGCGCACGACGGAGGACGCCGACGCCCGGCGGCGGATCCGCCGCTCGCAGGCGATCAACGCCGTCGGCGGCTCCCTGACCAGCGTCGTCCTGGTGATCATCGTCGTCACCAAGTTCACCCACGGCGCGTGGCTGGTCCTGCTGGTGATGCCGGTGCTCTTCCTGCTGATGAAGGCGATCAACCGGCACTACTCGCACGTCGCGCAACAGCTGGTCCCCGACACCGACTCCCGCACGCTGCCCAGCAAGGTGCACGCGATCGTGCTGGTCTCCAAGGTGCACAAGCCGACGCTGCGGGCGCTGGCCTTCGCCCGGGCGACCCGGCCCGACCAGCTCACCGCCCTGACGGTGAACGTCGACGACGCCGAGACGCGGGCGTTGCAGGCGCAGTGGGAGCGCTACGACGTCCCCGTGCCGCTCACCGTGCTGGAGTCGCCGTACCGCGAGATCACCCGGCCGGTGCTCGACTTCGTCAAGAGCATCCGCCGGGACAGCCCGCGCGAGCTCGTGGTGGTCTTCGTGCCGCAGTACGTCGTGGGGCACTGGTGGGAGAACCTGCTGCACAACCAGAGCGCGCTGCGGCTGCGCGCCCGGCTGCAGTTCATGCCCGGCGTCATGATCACCACCGTGCCGTGGCAGCTGGAGAGCTCGGTCGGGCGGGACGACGACAACGGGGCCGGCGGTCCCGCGCCCGGCGACCTGCGCCGCGGGCTGGCCACCGAGGAGCCGGAGGCGACGCCGTATGGCTGAGCGGGTGTCGACGACGAGGCCGGCCGGAGGTCGGTGTGGGTGAGAAGCGGCGGCGCCCGGTGCGTGGCGCCCGGCCGGAGCGTGCCGACCGCGGCGGTGGCTGGACCGGCACGGAGTTCGAGGTCACCGTCGGCCCGGTGGCCCACGGCGGGCACTGCGTGGCCCGGCACGAGGGGCGGGTCGTCTTCGTGCGGCACACGCTGCCCGGCGAGCGGGTCGTCGTCCGGGTCACCGAGGACCGCCATCCCGGCTTCTGCCGCGCCGACGCGGTGCAGGTGCTGACGCCCTCGCCCGAGCGCGTCGAGCGGCCCTGCCCCTACAGCGGCCCGGGGAAGTGCGGGGGCTGCGACTGGCAGCACGTGACGCCCAGCGAGCAGCACCGGCTCAAGGCGGCGGTGGTCCGCGAGCAGCTCGCGCGGCTGGCCGGCCTGGACGTCGACGTGGTGGTGGAGGAGCTCCCCGGCGGCCCGCTGCGCTGGCGGTCGCGGGCGCGCTTCGCCGTCGACCGCTCGGGCACCCCCGGCCTGCGCAGGCACCGGTCGCACGACGTGGTGCCGCTGGACGACTGCCCGATCACCGCCGAGCCCGCGGCCCGGGCGGTCCTGGGCCGGCGCTGGCCGGGCGCCGGCGCGGTGGACGTCGCCGTGGACGGCACCGGCACGGTGACCACCACCCGGCTGGACCGGCAGGGCCGGCCGGAGACGACGCGCGTGCTGCGCCCGGGGGAGGAGGTCCCCGCCGAGCCGGCCGGGCGTGCCGCGCGCAGCGCCGCCGGGCGCGACTGGGAGGTCGAGGGCACCGGCTTCTGGCAGGTGCACCCCGCGGCCGCCGACGCCCTGGTGGCCGCCGTCGAGGCGTTCGCCGCCGTCGGGCCCGGGGAGACGGTGCTGGATCTCTACGCCGGGGCGGGGCTCTTCGGCGGGGCGCTGGCCCCTGCCGTCGGCACGGGCGGCCGGGTGGTGTGCGTCGAGGCCGACCCGGCGGCGTGCGCCGCCGCCGAGGCCAACCTCGCCCACCTGCCGCAGGCCGAGGTGTGGCAGGGCGAGGTCGACGCCGAGGGCCTCGCCGAACTGCTCGAGGAGCTCGGGACCCCGCCGGACGTCGTCGTGCTGGACCCGCCGCGGGCGGGCGCCGGCCCCGCGGTGAGCCGGGTGCTGGCCGGCGCCGGCCCGCGTGCGGTCGTCTACGTCGCCTGCGACCCGGCGTCGCTGGCCCGTGACGTCGCCGTCCTCGGGACGGCGGGCTACCGGCTGGCGGCCGTCCGCGGGTTCGACGCGTTCCCCATGACCGCGCACGTGGAGTGCGTGGCGCTGCTCGTCCCGGCCTGAGCCGGGGCCGCCGTCAGAGCGCGCAGCCGCCGCCGGAGGCGATCGGGCCGGCCGTCACGGGCCGGCCCGGGCCGGCGTCGACGACCACCGTGTGCACGCCGGTGAGGCGGCCCATGCAGGAGTCGGCGGACGGCGGGCTGCCGTCCCGGCCGTCGACCCACACGTCCAGCCAGGTCGAGGCCGACGACGGGTAGCCGGTGTGGCAGGCGCCGTCCTGCGGCGCGGCGCCGTCACCGCAGGTGTCCTCGACGATGAGGTAGCGGCTCAGCGCCGGCACGTAGAAGCGGGTGCCCGCGGCCCAGTCGAGGGTGTGCCGGCCACCGGCCCTGGAGTGCCCGACCGCGACGGTGATCGGGTCGTCGTAGGTGCCCGTGCCGCCGGCCTGCCGGTGGACGACCGGGTGGGAGATGCTCGGACTGCCCGCCGGGGTGTTGTCGAAGTACGAGTAGCCGGTCACGTAGGCCCGGATCTCGCGTTCCCCGGCGCCCGGTGCCGCGGGCGCCGGGGCCGCCGCCGGGGTGGGGGCAGGGGCAGGCGCCGGAACGGGACGCGGGGCCGGCGCCGGGGTGGACCGGGTCCCCGAGGGCGCGGGAGCCGGCGTGGTCGCCGTCGGGGACGACGCGACGCGCGGCGACGAGGTGGTCGGGGCGTCGGCGGTGGCCGGGGCGCCGACCGCGGTCGGGGCGGTCGGGGTCGGCGCGGCGGTCGTGGACGGCGGAGCCGGGGTGGTCGACGGCGCGGAGGTGGGTGGGCCCGCGGCGGCCGACCGGGACGCGGACGCCCGCGAGGCGTGACCGATGCCGCGGTCACCGGGAGGGCCGGCGGTCTCGACGGCGCTGACCTCCCGCGCCGCGGCGTCCGTCGGGCGGTCGAGGACGAGGGCGCCGCTGCCCGCGACGATGCCCACGACCGCCAGGCCCCCGATGACCGTGGCGGCGCGCGAGCGTCGGGGGCGGGGCGGCCCGGACGGCGTCCGGCGGATGGCGGGCATGCGTGGAGAGGTCCCCTCGGCGGGTCGGTGGACGGCGGGGTACGGGTCGAGCCGACCCGGTCGCTGGACTGCCGACACGCAGTGGAGTCGGTCCAACGCTGTGCGTCACGTTAGCTCGAACGGGTGGGTGACGGAAGGGTCCGGTCCCCGATCGCCCCACTCGTCCCACCAGGCGGTCCGGGCACGGACCGGGGTCGGCTACCGTTGCTCCCCGTGACCACCTGGGAGTACGCCTCGGTCATCACGGCCAACGACGCGGAGTCCCAGCGGGCGGGGGTGAGCGTGAAGCTCCCCGGCGGCTCGCTGGAGCGGCAGAGCGGGGACACCAGTTCGGTGCTCAACCGGCTGGGCAGCGAGGGCTGGGAGCTGGTCAGCTACCACTCCAGCGGCGCCGGCACGTGGGGCTTCGAGCAGTTCTGGCTCAAGCGGCCGACCTCGGCCTAGGGGTCCGTCCGCCGACCCGCGCGCGCCGGTCGAACAACTGTTCGACCGCAGGGCAGAATGGTGCGGTGGACGCGACGCTGCCGCCGGGCTGGCCGGACGCCGTGCGCCCGCCCGGGGCGCCGGACTGGGAGCAGAGCGCCGTCGCGTGGCTGTTCGACCTCGTCCCACCGGACTACCGGGCCCACGAGGTGCTGCGCCGCTACCCGGTGCTGCTCGCCCGCTTCGCCGCCGACCACGTGCGCGCGGGGCTGGAGGCCGCCCGCGCGGGCTGGCGCACGGTCCGCGTCGACCTGGCCGACGAGTTGCCCGCCGACGCGATGACCGCCGCGATGACCGCCTACGAGCGCGAGGGTGCCCGGCTGGCGGCCGCCGCGCGCGGCGTCGAGGTGGTCGGTGGCGCCCTGCGCGGCGAGCGCTGGGTGCCCCGGCTGTGAGCGCTCCCCGACGTCGCCGGGTGCGGCGCTGTGACCCTGCATCCACCCCCCCGCTCTCGACCGGAAGACCCGGGCGGACGCGGCTACAGTTGATCGGCGGCCGCTGCCGAGCCGTGCACCTGCCGCCGTCAGAGAGGACACCTCCTCCTCGTGTCGCTCCTGCGATCGCTCCGCACCCCCGCCGACCTGAAGGCGCTGCCCGCCGATCAGCTCCCGGCCCTGGCTGCCGAGATCCGCGACGCCCTCGTCACCAGCGTGGCCCGCACGGGCGGTCACCTGGGTCCCAACCTGGGGGCCGTCGAGCTCACCATCGCCGTGCACCGGGTCTTCGACTCCCCGTACGAGCCGGTGGTCTTCGACACCGGGCACCAGAGCTACGTGCACAAGATGCTCACCGGTCGGGTGGAGGGCTTCGAGCGGCTGCGCCAGCGGGGCGGTCTGTCCGGGTACCCGAGCCGCGCGGAGAGCGAGCACGACTGGGTCGAGAACAGCCACGCCTCCACCTCGCTGTCCTACGCCGACGGGCTGGCCAAGGCCTTCGCCGTCCGCGGGGAGAAGCGGCCGGTCGTCGCCGTCATCGGGGACGGCGCGCTCACCGGCGGCATGGCCTGGGAGGCGCTGAACAACATCGCGGCCGCCCAGGACCGGCCGGTCGTCATCGTGGTCAACGACAACGGCCGCTCCTACTCGCCCACCATCGGGGGTGTCGCCGACGCGCTGGCCACCCTGCGACTGCGGCCGGGGTACGAGCAGGCGCTGCTGCAGGTCCGTCAGACACTGCACCGGGCCCCGGTCCTCGGCTCGGCCCTCTACGACGCGCTGCACGCGATCAAGAAGGGCCTCAAGGACGTCCTCTCCCCGCAGGGCATGTTCGAGGACCTCGGCCTGAAGTACATCGGCCCGGTCGACGGCCACGACACCGAGGTCATGGAGTCCGCGCTGCGCCGCGCCCGCTCCTTCGGGGGGCCGGTGATCGTGCACGCGGTCACCACCAAGGGCTTCGGCTACCCGCCGGCCGAGACCGACCAGATCGACGCCTGGCACGCCACGGGGGTGTTCGATCCGGACAGCGGCGCCAGCGCCGCCGCGGCCCGCGACTGGACCGCGGCGTTCTCCGACGAGCTGGTGCGCATCGGGACCGAGCGGTCCGACGTCGTGGCGATCACCGCGGCGATGCTGCACCCGACCGGCCTGGCCGCGTTCGCCGAGCGCTTCCCGGACCGGACCTTCGACGTCGGGATCGCCGAGCAGCACGCGCTCACCTCGGCCGCCGGCCTGGCGATGGGCGGCCTGCACCCGGTCGTCGCCGTCTACTCGACGTTCCTCAACCGGGCCTTCGACCAGCTGCTCATGGACGTCGCGCTGCACCGCCAGCCGGTGACCGTCGTCCTGGACCGGGCCGGGGTCACCGGCACCGACGGCGCCTCGCACAACGGCATGTGGGACATGTCGATCCTCTCCGTCGTGCCCGGCCTGCGGCTGGCCGCGCCCCGCGACGAACCGACCCTGCGGGAGGCGCTGCGCGAGGCGGTCGCGGTGACCGACGGGCCGACCGTCGTCCGGTTCCCCAAGGGCGCGCCGCCGGTCGACCTGCCGGCACTGGAGCGGCACGGGCCGGTCGACGTCCTGCGCCGCGGGGCCCGGCCGGAGGTGCTGCTGGTCGCCGTCGGCTCCATGGTGCCGACGTGCCTGGCCGCGGCCGAGCGCGCTGCCGACCACGGCATCGACGTCACCGTCGTCGACCCCCGCTGGGTGCTGCCGGTCGCCCCGCAGCTCGTGGAGCTGGCCGCCGGGCACCGGCTGGTCGTCACCGTCGAGGACGGCGGCCGGGCCGGTGGCGTCGGGACGACGCTGACCCAGGCGCTGCAGGACCGCGGCTGCGACGTGCCGGTGCGCACCCTCGGCCTGCCGCAGGAGTTCCTGGAGCACGGCAGCCGCGGCCAGGTGCTGGCCGATGCCGGCCTCACCGAGCAGGACGTCGCCCGCCGGATCGCCGAGTGGACCGCGGTGGTGGCCGAGCGCGCCGACGGCGGCGTGACGGAGGTCGTCGAGGAGACGCCGTGAGGGTCGTCGCCGGGATGCGGTGACCACCGGCAGCCGGCTCCGCTGACCCTGCGCCCGTCGCGCCCGCGACACGTGCGTGGGGCGGGGCGCGCCGCACGGTGACCGACACGCGCCGGAGGTGGCGGGAGGCCCGACGGCGGCGGGCGGGGACGTGGCAGCGGGTCATCGTGCCGTCACACTGGTCGCAGCGCCCGTACGACGTGAGAAGCGTTGACGATGGACTCGCTGGCCTATCTCTTCGGCGCCCTCGGCGCCGTCCTGATCCTCGTCGCCGTGGTCGGCGGCGACTTCGAGTTCCTGGGCTGGCGCGTCCCCCGGGTCGGTCGCGTCGCCCGAGGCGTCGCCTCCCTCCTCGGCGGGCTCTCCCTGCTGACGTCGCTCGTGCTGTTCGTCATGGAACAGGAGGCGGCGCGGCAGCACCCGCCGTCGGCGCGCCCGTCGTCGCCCGAGCCGAGCCCGACCGTCCCGACCACGGAGACGCCGACCACGACGGTGCCCGCGACGACGGCGCCGACACTGCCGCCGACGACGGTGCCCACCACGACCGTCCCCCCGGCGCCCGCGCCGATCCAGAGCACCCCCGCTGTCCAGTACGCGGTGGGGTACGTGGGTGCCGGGGGGTACACCAGCGCCTACCTCTTCCGCGAGCCGAGCACCACGTCGACCGTGATCGGCACGCTGCCGCAGGGCACCCTGGTCTACATCCTGTGCACCGTGCGCGGCGAGCCCGTCCCGGACACCTCGGCGGCCTACAGCAGCGACCTGTGGAACTACACCAGTCACGGCGGCTACGTCGCCGACATCGCGGTCTACACGGGCACCGACGACGCGACCATGCCGGCCTGCTGAGCGGGTGCACCGCGGTGGTCCGACAGGGGACCACCGCGGTGCCGTCCGTCAGCCGGGGAGGGAGGCCACCCCGCGCGGCAGGAACCGCTTCCCGGTGACCGCCTCGGAGACGCCGGCGCGGTCGAGGTACGCGGAGATGCCGCCCAGCCAGAACGGCCACCCCGCGCCGAGGAGCATGCACAGGTCGATGTCCTGCACCGCCTGGACGACGCCCTCGTCGAGCATCAGCCGGACCTCCTGGGCCAGCGCCCGCACCGCCCGCTCGCGCACCTGGTCCTCGGTCAGCGGGGCCGGGTGGGTGGGCGAGCCGTAGCCGACGGCGGCGAGGTCCGGGTCGACGACGCCCGGCTCGCGGTACACCGACGACGTGCCCAGCTCGACCATCCTGCGCAGCCCCTCGCCGACGGCGAACCGGTCGGGGAAGGCCTCGTGCATCCGCTCGGCCACGTGCAGGGCCACCGGCGGGCCGACGAGCGTGAGCAGCTCGAACGGCGTCATCGGCAGGCCCAGCGGGTCCAGCGCGCGGTCGGCCACGGCCACCGGCGTCCCCTGCTCCACGGCCGCGGTGACCTCGCCGAGGAAGCGGGTCAGCAGCCGGTTGACCACGAACGCCGGGGCGTCGGCGACGAGGACGCAGGACTTCCCCAGCGCCTTCCCGACGGCGAAGGCGGTGGCCAGCGTGGCGTCGTCGGTCCGCTCGGCGCGCACCACCTCCAGCAGCGGCAGGACCGCCACCGGGTTGAAGAAGTGCAGGCCCACGACGCGCTCCGGGTGCTCGAGCTCCGAGGCCATCTCGGTGACCGAGAGCGCCGAGGTGTTGGTCGCCAGGACGCACGTCTCGGACACCACCGCCTCGATCTCGGCGAACACCTGCCGCTTGACCGACAGCTCCTCGAACACCGCCTCGATGACGAGGTCGGCGTCGGCGAACGCCTCCTTCGACAGCGAGCCGGTCACCAGGCCCCGGAGCCGGTTGAGCGCGTCGGGCGTCAGCCGGCCGCGGGCGGCCAGCTCCTCCAGCTCTCCGTGCACGTAGCCCACGCCCCTGTCGACACGGGCCTGGTCGACGTCGGTGAGGACGACGGGCACCTCCAGCCGCCGCACGAGCAGCAGGGCGAGCTGGGAGGCCATCAGCCCGGCGCCCACGACGCCGACCGTGGTGACCCTCCGGGCCAGGCTCCTGTCCGGGGCGCCGGCCGGCCGCTTGGCCCGCCGGTTGACCAGGTCGAACGAGTAGAGGCCGGCCCGCAGCTCGTCGCTCATGAGCAGGTCGGTCAGGGCGTCGTCCTCGGCAGCCGTGCCCGCGGTGAACGCGTCGCCGTCCACGCCGCTGCGGGCCAGGTCGAGCAGCTCCACGGTCCGCAGCGCGCCGGGGGAGGCGTCGCGGGTCCGGGCGGCGACGGTCCTGCGGGCCCGGGCGATCGCGTCGTCCCACGCGGAGCGGTCCACCTCGGGGCGGGACACGGTCACGTCGCCGCGCAGGACGCCGGCGGCCCACTCGAGCGACCGCTCCAGGAAGTCGGCCGGCTCGAACAGGGCGTCGGCGATGCCGAGCGCCGCGGCCTCCGGACCAGGCGTCATCGTGTTCTGGGCCAGGGCGTTCTCGACGACCACCGTGACTGCCGCGTCGATGCCGATCAGGTTCGGCAGCAGCTGCGTGCCACCCCAGCCGGGGACCAGCCCGAGGAACGCCTCGGGGAAGGCGACCACCGACGTCGTCGCGATGGTCCGGTGGTGGCAGTGCAGGGCCAGCTCCAGGCCACCGCCGAGCGCCGCGCCGTTGACGAAGGCGAACGTCGGGATGGGCGAGTCCTTCAGCCGGCGGAACACCCGGTGGCCGGTCACGGCGATGCCCCGCGCGGTGGCCGCGTCGGGGATCGAGGGGACGCCGGACAGGTCGGCACCGACGGCGAACACGAACGGCTTGCCGGTGACCGCGATGGCGACGGGGGCGGGGGTGTGCGCGGCGATCCCGTCGAGCGCCGCGTCCAGCGACGCCAGCCCGCGGGGGCCGAAGGTCGACGGGCGGGTGTGGTCGTGCCCGTTGTCGAGGGTGACCAGGGCGAGCTCGCCGGCCAGGCCGGGCACCCGCAGGTAGCGGACCCGGGCGTGCGTGACGACCTCGTCGGCGGAGACGGTGGCGGTGCTCACTTCTCGAAGCCCTCCCAGTTCGGGTTCTCCCAGATCACGGTGCCGCCCATGCCCAGGCCGATGCACATGGCGGTGAGGCCGTAGCGGACGTCGGGCCGCTCGGCGAACTGGCGCGACAGCTGGGTCATCAGCCGGACGCCGGAGGAGGCCAGCGGGTGGCCGACGGCGATCGCGCCGCCCCACGGGTTGACCCGCTCGTCGTCGTCGGCGATCCCGAAGTGGTCGAGGAACGCCAGCACCTGGACGGCGAAGGCCTCGTTGAGCTCGAACAGGCCGATGTCCTCGATCGCCAGGCCGGTGCGGGCCAGCGCCTTCTCCGTGGAGGGCACCGGGCCCACGCCCATCACCTCGGGCTCGACGCCGGCGAAGCCGTAGACGACCAGCCGCATGCCGATGGTCAGCCCGAGCTCCCGGGCGACGTCCTCGGCGGCGAGCAGGCAGCCGGTGGCGCCGTCGTTGAGGCCCGCCGCGTTGCCGGCGGTCACGGAGCCGTGCGGGCGGAACGGCGTCCTCAGCGACGCCAGCCCGTCGAGGGTGGTGTCCGGCCGCGGCGGCTCGTCGACCGTCGCCAGGCCCCAGCCGTGCTCCGCCGAGCGCGTGGCGACCGGCACCAGCTCCGGGCCGATCCGGCCGTCGGTCACCGCCTTCGCGTACCTCTGCTGGCTGGCCAGGGCGAACGCGTCGGCGCGCGCCTTGGTCAGGTGCGGGAACCGGTCGTGCAGGTTCTCCGCCGTGGCGCCCATGACCAGCGCCGAGCCGTCGACGATCCGCTCGCTGGCGAACCGCGGGTTCGGGTCGGCGCCCTCACCCATCGGGTGGCGGCCCATGTGCTCGACGCCGCCGGCGATGGCGACGTCGTAGGCGCCGAAGGCGATCCCGGAGGCGGTCGTCGTGACGGCGGTCATCGCGCCGGCGCACATCCGGTCGACGGCGTAGCCGGGCACCGAGCTCGGCAGCCCGGCCAGCAGGGCGGCGGTGCGGCCGATGGTCAGGCCCTGGTCGCCGACCTGGGTGGTGGCGGCGATGGCGACCTCGTCGACGCGGTCGGCCGGCAGCGACGGGTTGCGCCGCAGCAGCTCGCGGATGCAGCGCACGACCAGGTCGTCGGCGCGCGTCTCGGCGTAGATGCCCTTCGGGCCGGCCTTGCCGAAGGGGGTGCGCACGCCGTCGACGAAGACGACCTCGCGCAGCGAGCGGGACATGGGACCTCCGCAGCAGTTCGGAACCGGCCCGGCGGGGCACGGCCCCGTGAAGTTACCCGTCGGTAACCGGAGGTCCAAGCCGACGCGACCCCGAGGGGGAGCTCCGGCGGTCAGCTGCCGAGGTCGGCACCCCGGCCGAGCAGCCGGACCCGCCCGAGGCTGACCCCACCGGCGGTGACGGCCTCGACGGTCGCCGTCCCCCGGGGGAACGGCGCGACGACGACACCGTCGGTGGCAGGGTGCTCGACCAGGAAGGAGCCGCGCGAGCTGTGCGCGCGGACCGTCGTCACCACCCGCGGGGCGACCACCACGAGGCTCGGCCGTGCCGCCGCGGTCCAGCCGTCCAGCACGGCGCACGAGGCCGCGAGGACGCGCCGGTCCACCGGTACCCCCGCGGGCTCGACGGCGAGGGCGCAGGGGTTCGCCGCCGTGAGCCCGCTCGCCTCGGGCAGCCGCCACTCGACGGCCACCACGACCGCTCCGCTGGGCACGGTCACGGTCACCACCACGCCCAGGCCGGTCGTGCGGTCGGGCCCGGGCACGTCCCCGACCCACGGCAGGGCCACGTCGACCTCCGTCCGCGGCAGACCGACCCGGGCCAGCACCTCCGCCACGACCTCCCGGGCCAGCCGCTCGCCCGCCGCCGACGGCGCCGCGCGCCAGTGCTCGACGGCCGGCGGGGCCGGCGCGGGCGCCGCCGCGTGCTCGGCCAGGTCGGGCCGGGTGGACGCGACGAGAGCGCCCTCCCGGAGCACCCGGTAGGCGACGGCGGACGCCGACGGCAGGCCGGTCGGCGGCAGTGCGACGACGGCCACGCCCTCGGGCGCCGGCACCGTCCGGTACGTGCGCCCGACGCTGCCGTCGGCGGCGATCTCCGGGTGGGCCGACACCGCCACGACGTCGCCGGGGGCGGTGACCACCACCAGGGCGCCGGTGCGGGGGTCCAGCAGCGCCGACGGGCGCCCGGGTGCGGCCCGCTGGGGCACCGTGTGCAGCGTCATCTGCCCCGGCGGCGCGCCGGGCGGCCCGGCGAACCACGCCACGGCCAGGTCCCGGCGCCCGTCCTCGGCGCCGGGCGGGGGCTTCCCGGGTACCAGCGCGTGCGCCCCGGCGACGAGCGCCCAGCGCCCACCGGGGACGTCCCCGGCGAAGACCACCCGACGGGAGGCCAGCGGGGCATCGGGGATGCCCGGCCCGACGGCCGACTCGGGGGCCGTCCACGGCAGCCGGCGGACCCCGTCGAGGAACGCGGTGTCGGCGGCCAGGGAGCCGCGTGGCGGCGGGGCCAGGACGTCCGCGGGCGGTGGGGTCGGGCCACCGGGTGCGGGGGCCGGTCCCTGGTGCGGCAGGAGGAGCGCCGCGGCCAAGGCCGCGCCGACCACCACCACGACGAGCCGGCCGAGAGCCGGGCGGCTCCCACCGCGCAGTTCGCCGGAGGTGCTCATCGTGCCGCTCCCCGCCCGCGCCGGCGCCGGCGGACTGCCGCGTCGGCGGGGTCAGGAGGAGCGTGACACGGCCGGCGTGCGCGCGGAGCGCGTCAGGCGCGGGTGGCCGCGTCGGTGAGCAGGTCGCGGGTGAGCTCCACCTGCCACTCCCGGGCACCGCCGGAGCGCAGGGCGGCGGCCACCGACCCGGCGTCCCGCGGCTCGGGTGGGCTCCACATGAGCCGGCGGACGAGGTCGGGGGACAGCAGGTTCTCCACCGGCACGCTGTGCTTCGCCGACAGCTCGGCCAGCCCGGCGCGGGCCACCTGCAGGCGGGTGGCGGCGGCCGGATCGCGGTCGGCCCAGCGGTTCACCGGCGGCGGGCCGTCGCCGGGTCTGCTGTGCAGCGGGAGCTCGGCGTCCGGCAGCTCGCGGCCACGGACCAGCGCGCCGAACCAGGTGCCCACCAGCTTGCGGTTGGCGCGGCCGCGGAAGACCGGCAGCTCGAGCAGGGCCGCCTCCGACCGCGGGTCCGCCTGGACGGCGGAGACCATCGCGGCGTCGGGCAGCACGCGTCCGGGGGCGACGTCGCGGCGGCGGGCCAGCTCGTCGCGCGCCTGCCAGAGGGAGCGGAGCATGCCCAGCTGCCGGCGGTTGCGCAGGCCGTGCACGCCGGAGGTGCGCCGCCACGGGTCGGCCTTGGGGGTGGGCGGGCCGGCGGCGAGGATCGCCTCGAACTCCTGCCGCGCCCACTCGGTCTTGCCCTGCTCCTCGAGGATGCCGGCCAGCGCGTCGCGCAGGTCGACGAGCACCTCGACGTCCAGGGCGGCGTAGACCAGCCACTCCTGGGGCAACGGCCGGGTGCTCCAGTCGGCGGCGGAGTGCCCCTTCTGCAGCGAGAAGCCGAGCAGCGACTCGACGACGGCACCCAGGCCCACCCGCGGCAGCCCGGCCAGGCGGGCGGCCAGCTCGGTGTCGAACACCCGCGTGGGCACCAGGCCGATCTCGGCCAGGCACGGGAGGTCCTGGTTGGCCGCGTGCAGCACCCACTCGGCGTCGCCGATCGCCTCCTGGACGACCGACAGGTCCGGCAGGGGTATCGGGTCGACCAGGCCGGTGCCGGCGCCGGCGCGGCGCAGCTGGACCAGGTAGGCGCGCTGGCCGTAGCGGTAGCCGGAGGCGCGCTCGGCGTCCACGGCGACGGGGCCGGTGCCGGCGCGCAGCGCGTCGGCGTACTCCACCAGCGCGGTGGAGGTCTCGATGACCGGGGGCAGGCCGTCGCGCGGAGCGAGCAGCGGGACCGCCGGGGGAGCGGTCTGCTCCTCGTCCGGCGCCGGGTTGGGCTCGGTGCTCAGCGCTCGTCCACCTTCTCGCCCGTGTCGTCAGCCATGTGCAGCGCCGGCAGCACGCAGCTCCGCGGAACGGGACCGCGGGGGCCGGGGGAGGGGCAGCCGGCGCGGGGGCGCCGGACGCGCCCTCGGGACACCGATGTTAGAGAGTCCCGCCGCCGGAGGGGCCGGAGGGACCCAGCAGCCGGACGCCGGGCGGCGGCAGGCCCGCCGCCGTGCCCAGCACCTCCAGCCAGGCCAGCAGGTGCCGGTCCAGGGCGCTGTCCTCCGCGGTCCAGGAGGCGCGGATCTCGACGTCCACGGAGTGCTCCGGCCCGGCCAGCTCGCCGAAGCGGGTGGAGGCGGTGCGGGTGACCGTGCCGCCGACGGCGTGGTGGGCGGCACCGGCCTCGGCGAGGGCGTCGGTGAGCCAGCTCCACGCGACCTCGGAGAACATGGCGTCGTCGACCATGTGCTCGTCGGTGGACGCCGAGAGGTAACCCACGCAGCGGGTGGTGCCGGCCCACGACTCGTGGCCGGCCGGGTCGTGCAGCACGATGAACCGGCCGCTGGCGACCTCGACCTCGTCGTCCCCGTCCGGCTCGGTGACCAGCGCCGCCACGGCGTGGGCGTAGGGCGCCAGCCGCTGGGGGGCGGGGATCGGCTCGAGGGTGATCTCCGGCCGGGCGGTCACGCCGGCCAGCGCCTCCAGGGCAGCGCGGAACTCCGGGGGGACGTCGCCGCCCCGGTCGCCGGCGCCGTGCCCGGCCCCGGCCAGGCTGGAAGGCTCCACGCTCGCAGAGTAGGGCGCGGACCGGCCCCGCGCGGCCGACGCGCCGCGCGGTTCTGGGAGGATCGACGGTCGTGACCCCCGTTGGCGCGACCACTCCCGGCTCCTCCACCCCCGCCGGTCCGACCGGCCCGGCCGACTCCGACCTCGTGCGCGCCGCGCGCGGCCTGCCGGTGAGCCGGACCCCGGTGTGGTTCATGCGCCAGGCCGGCCGCTCCCTGCCGGAGTACCGCGCGCTCCGGGCCGGCACGGCGATGCTCGAGGCCTGCCAGGACCCCGACCTGGTCACGGAGATCACCCTGCAGCCGGTCCGCCGGCACGGGGTGGACGCCGCGATCCTGTTCTCCGACATCGTGCTGCCGCTGGTCGTGGCCGGCGTCGACATCGAGATCAAGCCGGGGATCGGGCCGGTGGTGGCCCAGCCGGTGCGCACCGTCGCCGACGTCGACGCGCTGCCGCCGCTGGAGCCCGAGCGGCTGGCCTTCCTCGAGACGGCGGTGCGCCGGCTGGTCGCCGAACTCGGTCCCACTCCGCTGATCGGCTTCGCCGGCGCGCCGTTCACCCTGGCCACCTACCTGATCGAGGGCGGCCCCTCCAAGGAGCACGCCCGCACCAAGGCGTTCATGTACGCCGAGCCCGCGGCCTGGAGCCGGCTGCTGGACCGGCTGGCGGTCTCCGCCGCCACCTTCCTGCGGGCGCAGGTGGACGCCGGGGCCTCCGCGGTGCAGCTGTTCGACTCCTGGGCCGGGGTGCTGTCGGCGGCGGACTACGCCGAGCGCGTGCTGCCGCACTCCCGCGCGGTCTTCGACGGGCTCGGCGACCGGGACGTCCCGCGCATCCACTTCGGCGTCGGCACGGGGGAGCTGCTCGCGCTCATCGGGGACGCCGGCGCCGACGTCGTGGGCGTCGACTGGCGGGTGCCCCTGGACGAGGCGGCGCGCCGGGTCGGACCGCAGCGGTCCCTGCAGGGCAACCTCGACCCCGCCGTCCTGCTCGCCGACCGGGCGACCGTCGACCGTGAGGTGCGCCGTGTGGTCGAGCAGGGTCGCGCCGCCCGCGGACACGTGTTCAACCTCGGCCACGGCGTCCTGCCCGACACCGACCCGGGTGTGCTCACCTCCGTCGTCGAGCTGGTCCACGAGCTGTCGACCAGATGAGCCGGCTGGTCGTCGTCGGGGCCGGGATCACCGGCCTGGCCGCGGCGTTCGAGTGGCGCCGGCGACGCCCGGACGACGAGATCGTGGTCCTGGAGGCCGGTGACCGCGTCGGCGGGAAGCTGGACCGGGTCGAGCTGGCCGGGCACTGGTACGACACCGGCCCCGAGGCGGTGCTCGCCCGCGTGCCCGAGGCGGTGCAGCTCGTGGAACGGCTCGGGCTGGCCGCCCGGCTGGTCCGGCCCGCCACCACGCAGGCGTCGGTCGTGCTCCCCGACGGGCGGTTCCCCCTGCCGGCCGGGACCGTGCTCGGCGTCCCCGCCTCGGCCGACGGGCTCGACGGCGTCCTGACCCCGGACGGCGTGGCGCGCGTCGCCGCGGAGGCGGCCCTGCCGCCGCTCAGCCTGGACGGCGACGTCGCCGTCGGCGCCCTGCTCCGGGAGCGGCTCGGCGACGAGGTGGTCGACCGGCTGGTCGAGCCCCTGCTCGGCGGCGTCTACGCCGGGCGGGCCGACGAGCTGTCCCTCACCGCCACCATGCCCGCGCTCGCCGCGCACCTGCCGCGCGCCGGGTCCGTGCTCGGCGCGGCGGCCGCCGCCCGCGACGCCGGGGCGCGCAGCCGGTTCGACGCCGACGCGCCGGTGTTCGTCACCGTCGACGACGGCATCGGCTCGCTGCCCGCGGCGCTGGTGACCGCGTCCCGGGCCGACGTCCGGCTGGGCACCCCCGCGCACGCGCTGACCCGGACGGCGGGCGGCTTCGAGCTCTCGATCGGCCCGGCCGCCGCCCCGGAGACGCTGACCGCCGACGCCGTCCTCGTCACCGCGCCGGCCCCCAAGGCGGCGCGGCTGCTGTCCCGGGTGGCGCCGGATGCGGTCGAGCCGCTGCGGGGCATCCCGTACGCGTCGATGGCCGTCGTCGCGATGGCGTTCCCCGCGCAGCCGGTCGAGGCCGGCTCCGGCCTGCTGGTGCCGCCGGTGACCGGCCGCCTGGTCAAGGGCGTCACCGTGTCGTCGGCGAAGTGGCCGCACCTGGCTCCGCGACCCGCCGCCCCCCACCTGCTCGTCCGCTCCTCGGTGGGCCGGTTCCGCGACGAGTCGCAGCTGCAGCGCGGTGACGACGATCTCGCCGCCGCCGTGGTCGCCGACGTCGCCGACCTGCTGGAGCTGTCCCGGCCGGAGCCCGTGGCGACGCGGGTGGTGCGCTGGGGCGGCGGGCTGCCGCAGTACCTGGTGGGTCACCAGGAGCGGGTGGACGCGGTCCGGACGGCGGTCAGCGCGGTGCCCGGCCTGGCGATCGCGGGTGCGGCGTTCCGCGGGATCGGCGTCCCCGCCTGCATCCGCGACGCGTACCACGCCCTCGACGCGCTGTCCTGAGGCGTGGCCGGGGCCACCACGGCCCCCGGGCATCACGGCCGGGGTGCGGTTGTTGAGATCGAGGTGAGACCACCGCACCACCCGATCCGACCCGACACCCGACCGCCCCGCTGCCTGCGCCACCACGTCTGGATGGCCGCCTGCCACGACTGCCGCGAGGCGCACGCCGCCACCCCGAGGAACGAGCCCGGGCCCGCGCAGCCGTCCACCGGCACGGCTGCCTGACCCGGCACCGTCGGGGCCCGCGCCGCCCGGCGACCGGCCGTGGGTCGCCGTCGTCGGGGTAGCGGGCCCCGATGCGGTGGCCGAGCGGGTCGGGCAGTGTCCGACCCGCGCGACCGGCTGTCCGCGGCGGCGCGCGAGAATGGGCGCATGAGCGAGCAGAGCGACCAGCGCAGCATCGGCAAGCGGGCCAACGAGCTCAACGCGACCATCCGCTACACGATGTGGTCGGTGTTCCGGCTGGCCCGCCCGCTGGGCGACGAGCAGCGCTCCGCGGCCGCCGACGAGGTGCAGGCCCTGCTCGACGAGCTGGCCGGCAAGGACGTCGTCGTCCGCGGGGTCTACGACGTCGCCGGCCTGCGGGCCGACGCGGACGTCATGGTCTGGTGGCACGCCGCCACGCCCGAGGCGCTGCAGGAGGCCTACACCCGGCTGCGCCGCACCACCCTCGGCCGGCACCTGGAGCCGGTGTGGTCGCAGATGGCGCTGCACCGGCCGGCGGAGTTCAACCGCAGCCACATCCCGGCGTTCCTCGCCGACGAGGAGCCCCGCCGCTACGTGTGCGTCTACCCCTTCGTGCGCTCCTACGAGTGGTACCTGCTGCCCGACGAGGAGCGCCGCGCGATGCTCGCCGAGCACGGGCAGATGGCCCGCGGGTACCCCGACGTGCGCGCCAACACCGTCGCCTCGTTCGCCCTCGGCGACTACGAGTGGATGCTCGCCTTCGAGGCCGACGAGCTGCACCGCATCGTCGACCTCATGCGTGAGCTGCGGGCCTCGGCGGCGCGGCGGCACGTGCGCGAGGAGGTGCCGTTCTACACCGGCGTCCGCAAGCCCGTGGCCGAGCTGCTCGCCGACCTGCCGTGACAGCGGGGTGTGGGAGTGCAGGAGGCCGCACTCCCACACCCGGGTTCAGCCCTGCGCGGGCTCGAGCCGGATGCTCACGCTGTTGATGCAGTAGCGGTCGCCGGTGGGCGTCTGCGGCGCGTCCTCGAAGACGTGCCCCAGGTGGCTGTGGCAGGTCCCGCAGAGCACCTCGGTGCGGACCATGCCGTGGCTGCGGTCCTCGCGCAGCACCACGTTGTCGGCGGACGTCGGCTCGTAGAACGACGGCCACCCGCAGTGCGAGTCGAACTTGGTCTCGGAGCGGAACAGCTCCGCCCCGCACGCACGGCAGGTGTAGACGCCGGTCGTCTTGGTGTCGACGTACTCGCCGGTCCAGGGCCGCTCGGTGCCGGCCTGGCGGAGGACGGCGTACTCCTCCGGGGACAGCTGCGCCCGCCACTCCTCGTCGCTCTTGGTGACCTTCGGCTGGTTCTGCGCGGACGTCGTCATGCGCTCCACGGTACGACGCCGAAGTGGCCGGATGATCACGGCCGGGTCCTGTCGGTCAGCGGCCCAGCCCGGCCTCCCTGGCCCGCACGATCGCCTGCGCCCGGTCGGTGACCTGGAGCTTGGTGAGCACGTTCGACACGTTGTTGCGGACCGTCTTCGGCGACAGGTACAGCGCCGCGGCGATCTGCGCGTTGGACCGCCCGGCCGCGACCAGGTCGAGCACCTCCCGCTCGCGGGCGGTCAGCTGGGGGAAGGCGGTCTCCGGCCCGCTGGGGCCGGCCGCGAAGAACTCCGCGATGCGACGGGCCAGGGCGGCGCCGAACACCGCACCGCCGCCGGCGACGGTGGTGATCGCCCGGACCACCTCCTCCTGGTCGGCGCCCTTCAGCAGGTAGCCGCGGGCGCCGGCGCGGACGGCGGCGAACACGGTGCCGTCGTCCTCGCTCATGGTGAGCACCACGACGCCGACCGACGGGGACTCGGCGGTGATCCGCCGGGTCGCCTCGATCCCGTCGAGCACCGGCATCTGCACGTCCATGACGACGACGTCGGGCTGCTCCTCGCGGGCGAGGGCCACCGCCTCCGCGCCGTCGGCGGCCGTGCCCACCACCACCAGGCCGGGCACCGAGCCCAGCAGCACCGCCAGCCCGTCCCGGTAGACCGGGTGGTCGTCGACCACGGCGACCCGCAACGGCTCCTCCGGCTCAGCCACGCCGACTCCCTCCGTCCGCGGGCAGCACCGCCCGCACCACCGTGCCCCGGGGTGCCGGGCACTCCACCGAGCAGTGACCGCCGAGCTCCGCGGCCCGCTCGCGCAGCGACACCAGCCCGACGCCCGCGGGCGCGCCCGGCGCGATCCCGACGCCGTCGTCGGCCACCTCCACGACCAGGTCGCCGTCCCCGTCACAGGCCAGGGACACCCGCACCCGGGTCGCCGAGGCGTGCTTGGCGACGTTGGCCAGCGCCTCGGAGGCGATCCGGTAGGCGGCCACCTCCACCGCGGCCGGCAGCTCGGCGAGCTCGCCGGCGTCCACCGTCACCTCGACCCGGGGTGCCAGCAGCCGCTCGGCCTGCTGGCGCACCGCCCCGGCCAGGCCCAGGTCGTCCAGCGCCGGCGGGCGCAGGTCGTGCACCAGCCGGCGGACGTCGGCCAGCGCGGCGGAGACGTCGTCCCTGGCCTGGCGCAGCAGCCGGTCGGCCTCCTCGGGGCGGGTCGCGGCGAGGTTGCGGGCGGTGTCGATGCGCAAGACCACGGCGCCCAGCGAGGGGCCCAGCCCGTCGTGCAGGTCGCGCCGCAGCCGCCGGCGCTCCTCCTCCCGGGCGGTCACCAGCTGCTCCCGGCTGGCCTGCAGCTCGGCGGCGAGCGAGCCGGCGCGTGCGGCCGCGGCGGCCTGCCGGACGACGTCGGCGAGCAGCCCCTCGTCGCGGGTGACCAGGTGCGCGCGGACGCCGTCCCGGGGCAGCAGCAGCCGGCCGACCTCCTCGCCGCGGTAGGCGATCGGGAGGGACTGCACGGCGGCCGGACGGCGGCCGGACTCGGCCAGCAGGTGCTGCCCGCCGGGCTGGTCGACCTCCACGCCCACGTAGGGGGAGCGGAACGCCTCGGCGATGCCGGCGGCGACGGCCATGAGCTGCTCCTCGGCGCCGTCGGAGCGCTCGAGACGTTCGGCGAGCCCGGAGACGACGCGGTAGGGGTCCTCCCGTTCACCGAGCACCCACCGGCGGACCAGCCGCCAGGCCTGGGCGCGCAGCGGCACGTACAGGCCGGTGACCACGAGCAGGGCCAGCAGGGTGGCGTCGCGGTCGCCGAGGCGGTCCCCGAGCAGGGTGCCGGCGGCGGCGACGACCGCCAGGTCCAGCAGGACGACGGCGACCGCGAGGCCGCCGTAGACCAGCGTGCCGCCGAGCAGCCGGTCGATGTCGAGCGCCTGCGGCCGCAGGATGCCGACGCCGATCGCGGCGCCCGTGAGCGCGACCGCCACGGAGAGGGCGAACGACGCCTCGTCCCCCCGGACGAACAGAGTCGTGACCATCACCAGCAGGTCGACGACGGCGGCCCACAGCAGCCACCGCATCCGCCGCCGCTCCCCGCCGGCGGCCCGCCGGTACCGGGCGACGACGGCCGCGACCGGGACGACCACGCCCAGCAGCGCCGCGGGGAACGCCAGTCGCAGCAGCGGGAGGGCGACCGCCTCCGGCAGCGGCAGGCTCGTCGGGTCCAGGTCGAGCGAGCGGTAGAGCTGCGGCGTCTCCGTGCCGGCCCGCGCGTCGGCGATCTCCGACGGCATCACCAGGAGCAGCGTCGGCAGCAGCGCGGTGGACGCCAGGCTCAGCACGGCCACGGGCCGCCAGCGCCCGGCCGGCAGCCGCCCGTCGGGGTAGAGCAGGAGCAGCAGCGGCAGCCCGAGCAGCAGCCAGGCGCCGAACCGGTTGACGAGCCAGAAGGACGTCGTCGCGCCGGGCAGTGGGGGGTCGTACTGCAGCGCGAACGTCAGCCAGGACTGTGCGAGCCCGTCGAGCGCCCACAGCAGGCCGGTGCCGCCGACGACCCACGAGACCGCGTTGCGCGGCACGCGGCGCAGCAGGAGGGCCGCGGGGACGGCGAGCCCGACGCCGGGCAGCCCGATGATCCAGCCGGGCGTGGCCTCGGCGGCCTCGCGGGCGGCAGCCGGCGTCAGGACGTCGAGGACGGCGGCACCGACCGCGGCGGCCACCGTGACCGCGACCAGCAGCCAGCCGGCCAGTCGCAGCGCCCGCGACGGGTCCTGCGCGCGGCGCTCGGAGGGGGGCGTGGGACGGACCTCCGGCGCCGAGGGGGGCGGCCCGGCCACCGGGGTTCCTACGTGCACGCGGGGATCCTCGCCTGCCGGCGTCCCGACCGTCACGGGGCCGCTGTCCCGTGTCGCCCGGGACGGCGACGGGGACCGGATCGAGGGCGCCGCGCCCTGGCTGCCCGGGACGCCGCCCCGAGACGGTTCTCCCAGTCGGTGCGCAGGGCACCGCGACCTGAGACCCGGGAGACGAGATGTCCCTCAGCACCACCCCCGCACCGGCCCGCACCGACCTGGGTGCGGCCGCGGCCCCCGTCGGCCCGACCACCTCCACCCGGTCCGCCCGGTTCACGGGGATCGCCGTGGCCGCCGGGTCCGCCGCGTGGGCGGCCGGCCTCCTCCTCTTCGGCCCGAACCCCGACCCCGGCTGGAGGGACACGGTCTACAACGTGACCTCGCTGCTGTTCCAGCTGGGCCTGGTGGCGCTCGTGGCCCTCCAGCTGCGCACCGGGGCGATCGGCACCGGCCGGCTCGCGCGGTTCTTCCTGCACGCCGAGCACGTGCTCCTCGGCCTGGCGGTCGTCTCCACGCTCACGTGGATCTTCCTGCGCCAGTTCGACGGCCAGACGTGGTTCCTGCTGCTGGACGCCTTCTGGCCGCTGTCGATGCTGGGCATGGCCGCCATCGGCGTCCGCATCGCGATCGCCGGCCGCTGGCGCGGTGCGGCCCGTTTCTGGCCGGTGGTCGCCGAGAGCTGGGCGCCGGTCGTCGTCCCGCTCAACGCCGTGTTCGGCAACACGGTGGGGGGCGTGGCCGGTGCGGCGCACCTGCTGGTCGGCTACGTCGCCCTGGGCGTCATCCTGGCCCGCACGCCGGAGCTGACCGGGGCCCGCGACTGACGTCGGACCCCGGCGCCCCGCCACCCCGTGACCCGGGTGGCGGGGCGTCGCCGTGCCCGGCGGAGACTGGGCCGGTGACCGTGCCCGACTCCCCGCTGCCCGACGTCTGGTTCACCCGCGACCTGCCGGTGCTCCGGGCGATCGCCCGGCTGGTCGACGAGCCCAGGTACGGCGGTGCCCCGTACCTGGGCCAGGTCGTGCCGGCCAGCGGGCTGCCCAAGCCGGAGGTCGTCGCCGCGGCGCGGGCCCTGGTGTCGTCGGGCTACGTCGAGGCGCTGACCACCTACGGCGGCGAGATCGTGCGGTTCACCGGCATCTCGGCGGAGGCCCGCCGGCTGGCCGGGCTCTGGCCGACGCCGCAGGGGGAGTGGGAGCGGCTGCTCGAGCAGCTGACCGTCCGCGCGGAGAACGCGCCGACCGACGTCGAGCGGGCGCGCTGGCGGGCGTTCGCCGACTCCGCGGCCGCCGTCGGGCCCGACGCGGGTGCGCTGCTCATGTCGGCGCTCATCGGCGGGTACGTGCCGCACACGCGGTAGCCCGGAGAAGACAGCGCCCCCGCCCGGAGGACCGGACGGGGGCGCTGGGTGCCGACCGGGTGGTCAGCGGCTGATCAGGAGATCAGAGCGGGTTGACGTTCGCAGCCTGCGGGCCCTTCTGGCCCTGCTCGATGTCGAACGAGATCCGCTGGCCTTCGTCGAGCGAGCGGTACCCGCTGGTCTGGATGGCCGAGTAGTGGACGAACACATCCGGTCCGCCGCCGTCAGGGGTGGCGAAGCCGAACCCCTTCTCCGCGTTGAACCACTTGACAGTTCCTTCGGGCATTGCTCGCTCCTAGCTGAGGTGGTGCATCGGGGTCCTGCCATAGCGCAGGGCCTTCCCGACGCGTCCACCCTAGACGTCGATCGCCACCGGCGGGGTGTCGGGCACCCTCCTCGTCCCGCCGGGCGCGTCGCATCCGAGCAGGTCTTGCGGCTCTCCTGCGGCTTCCTCGTCGGGAGCCTGCGGTGGCGGCGGGAGTGTCCTCGGTGCCGGGACCGACCCGGCTGACCGAGGAACGGACTCCCGACATGACCTCCACCGTCGCGCCCCTGCCCACCGCTGCGATCGTCCTGTGGGACGTCGAGGACCTCGCCGACAGCGACCTGGACGCCGACCTCGCCCAGCGGCTCGAGGACGCCGGCTCGCTCTGGCCGCGCGCCGACGCGGCCGGCATGCCCCGGGACCAGGCGGGCCGGGTCGTCCCCGGCCGGGACGCCCGGCCGGGGCCGGCCGACGCGGCCGAGCTGGCCCGGGCGGTCCGGCGGGGTGGGCCGGCCGCCATGGCCGCGCACGGGCTGGGGCCGGGAGCGGCGGTGCTCGCCGGCGAGTGAGCCGCGCCGGCGCCGCCCGGCGCCGCCTGTCGTCGCCGTCCCGCGGGGTCGGCCGGGGGCGGGGCGGCACCCGGCGTGTCCACCGGGGCTGCTCAGAGCAGGCGCCCGGGCTCCTCGGGGAACGTCCGGCCGCCCGACGGGGTCCCGGAGTAGTCGCGGGCGGGCGCCGGTGCGGGCCCTGCGGGCAGCGCCAGTGGCTCGGCCCGCCACGAGGGGACGCCGATCGGCGGCTGCAGCTCCCGGTACTGCCCGGCCCGCTGTGCCTGCTCGGCCCGCCGGGCCCGCACCCAGCGCTGCCAGCGCCGGCCACCCAGGTCCAGGCCGACGAGGACGGCGAGGCCGACGGCCACGGTGAGGCAGGCGTCGGTGACGGCGGTGGCGACGTCGAGCGGGGTCAGCCGCGGCCAGCCGACCGACTCCAGCCGGGCGCCCACGATCTCGGCGACGACGTAGAGGACGCCGTACACCGCGAACGAGACCCGCACCGTGCACCTCCGTCGTGGACCGGTCACCGCGTCAACGGCAGGTCGGTTCCCCGGGCGGAGGGCGGTCGCCCCCCGGCCGCCGGCAGATCACCCCTGGGGGTGAGGCTCAGGGCGCCAGGACCTCGTTCCACGGCCGCACCGTCCACCCGGCGACCACGCCGTGGCGCACGAACGGGTCCCCGGCGATGAACTCCTCCGCGGCCTCCCGCGTCGTGAACACCCCCATCGCGTCGCCGTTCATCGGCTCGTCGAAGGTGCCGACCATGAGCAGCAGCCCCCGGTCGTGGAACTCGTGCAGCCGCGCGACGTGCGCCGGGCCGTGCTGCTGGGCCAGCGGCAGGAAGTCCTCGACCGCGCGGTAGGTCATCACGTACTTCATGCAGGGGCATCCTGGCCGCGACCGGCGTCCGTGGGGACCGGACCGGGCGCGGGAGGTCACCGGGCCGTCGCCGGTCGCGGGGGTGCCCGCACCGGCGGTGTGAGGTGCCCCACCGCGGACCTTGGTCCCTCCCCGGGAGCCACTCACCCCGCCAGTCTGTGAACGCTCACACGACCGGGAGGTGCACCATCGAACTCGACGAGGTCATCGGCTGGGTGAACAGCGACCAGCCGAAGACGCCCGCGCAGCTGCGCCAGGCCGCGGCCGTCCTGGACCGCTACCGGGGGACCCGGGAGCCCGGCGTGGCCGAGGCCCGGGTGCGCGTCGCCGTCACGCTGGAGCGGCTCGGGGAGTGAGCCCGGCGCACCCCCCGGCGGCGGCCACCGGGCCCGGCCCGGTCAGACCCACCCGCGGACGGACGGCCGGTACGCCCGGGAGCTGCTGACCACCGTCCCGACGCCGTCCGGCGCCCGCCCGCCCACATCGGGCACCGTGCGGACCCGGGGGACGCCCGGGCTGCGCGTACCACCCGCCGGCAGCGGTGTGCCCGGCCGGGACGCCGGCGGCCCGACCGCTCGGCCAGGGGAGCACACTGTCCTCGCCGGTCGTCGGCGACGACGTGTGGAGGGGACGTGACCCCGAGGGCCGAACGCGGTGCCACCGGCGGGCCGGCGGCGTCGGCCTCCGACGACTGGCTGGCCTCGGTCGGCGCCTCGGCGGCGGCCGCCGTGCGGGCGCCGGCGGAGCTGCTCGGCGAGTACCTGCCACTGCTGGCCGACGCCGCGATCGACGGCCGTCGCCCCGACGCGTTCGAACTCGACGCCGTCCGCGAGCTCGGACGCCGCGCCGCGGCGCAGGGCGTCGGCGCGCGCCGCGCGGTCGACCTCTACCTGTCCGCGGCATGGCGGCTGTGGCGGCAGCTGCCCGTCGTCGTGCGCTCCTCCGATCCGGAGAAGGTCCGCCGGTCCGCCGAGGCGGTGCTCCGGGTGCTCGACGACGCCATCGGCGTGCTGGTCGACGGCCACCAGGCCGAGCGGCGGGAGATGATCCGCCGGGAGGAGGCGCTGCGGGCCGAGTTCGTCGACGATCTGCTGCGCGGGGACGCCGACGTCTCCCTGCTGGTGGAGCGCGCCCAGCCGTTCGGGATCGACCTGGGCAAGCCCCACCACGTCGCGCTGGTCGCGCCGCGCGATCGCGACGGCGCGGTCGACCGTGCGGCGAGCGCGCTGGAGCGTGCGGTGGTCGAGCGGTTCGGGGACCGTGAGGTGCTGGTGGCCACGAAGGACGGTCGCGTGGTCGTCGTCGTCCCGGGGGCAGCCGCGCCCGCCTCCGCCCTGCCCGGTGGCCTCGGCATCGGCGCGGCGATCGAGCAGGAACTGCGCCGCCGGGAGCTCGCCGGCCGCTGGCGGGTGGCGGCCGGACGTGCCTTCCCCGGCGCCTACGGGGTCGCCCGCTCCTACGAGGAGGCCCTCGAGGCCCTGACCTCCGCCGACCGGCTCGGCCTGGACGCCGAAGTCGTCGACGCCCGCGACCTGCTCGTGTACCGCGTGCTGGGCCGCGACCAGACGGCCATCGTCGACCTGGTCCGCGAGGTGCTCACGCCGCTGGACCAGGCGCGCGGCGGCGCGGAGGTGCTGCTGGACACCTTGCGGGAGTACTTCGACGCCGGCGAGGTCGCGACCGAGGCCGCCCGCCGGCTGCACGTCTCGGTCCGCACGGTCACGTACCGCCTGGCCCGGGTCGCCCAGCTGACGGGGTACCGCGTCTCCCGGCCCGACCAGCGGTTCGCGCTCCAGGCGGCCGTGCTGGGCGCACGGCTGCTGGAGTGGCCCGCGACGCCGCTGCCCGCCGAACCGTGACCGGCCCGGCGTCCGCGGGCGCCCCTTCCACGGACAGGCAACGTGGACCTCCGCCACCCGCTCGGCCGTCCCTGCGTCGAGTGGGCGTCGAGCGGCGTCGCGGCAAGACCCACGCGAGGCCGCTGGAGGCGTGCCGGTGTCCCGGCGGGCGCCACGGGACGGGCGTCACGTCGCCCATCGGCCCACCGTGGCCGTCCAGCGCCCGACGGGCGAGGGGCCGCCGTCGCGGGTCCGGCAGGTGAACTCCGCGGCGGTCAGTCCGCAGCCGCCCGGACAGTCGACCTGGACCGGTGATCCGTCGCGCCAGCCCACGGCGGCACACCGTCCGCAGTTCGGGCACGTCTCCCAGGTGAGTCGCTCGCTCGTGCTCATGGTGACGTCCTCCTGGCCGCGGACGACGCATGCGCGGCCGGAGCAGGGGAGCGGCGGACCTCGGGTTCGAGTCAGCGGGCTCCCGTCCCGGGCACGCGTTACCCACCGTCGTCCGTGTGCAACCACGGCGGAGGGCCCTGGCTCCCGGTCTGCGACGGTCGGCGCGCCGGGTCGTGCCCGTCGGTCCGCGTCCGAGCGGCAACCCCGGCCGCCGGCTCCCCGTCCGACCACGGCCCCGGGAACCGCCCCGGTTGTGCGGTGCTCGACCTGCTGCGCGCTAGCCTCGGGGGAGAACCGAGTCCGAGGCCCGGAGGTCCGGGATGCGCTTCGTGTTCAGCCCTCCTGCCGAGGCGGCGGCCGACCTGCTCACCCTGCCCTGGGACACCCCGCTCGCGCTGTGGACCGACCAGCGGATCGTCGAGATCCCGCAGCACGGGCGCTCCCGCCACGTCGTCCGGTTCGTGGCCGAGGCCGGACGCGTGTTCGCCCTCAAGGAGCTGGCCGAGCAACCCGCCCGCCGCGAGTACGAGGTGCTGCGCCGGCTGCACGAGCTCGGCATCCCGGCGGTCGAGGTCATCGGCGTCGTCGTCGACCGGCCCGGCGACCAGGATGCGGTGCTCGTCACCCGCTTCCTGGACTACTCGTCGTCCTTCCTCGCCCTGTTCGCCAACCCCCGGGGCGTGCACCTCATCGACCGGGTGATGAACGCCCAGGTCGAGCTGCTGGTCCGGCTGCACCTGGCCGGCATCGTCTGGGGTGACTGCTCCCTGGCCAACACCCTGTTCCGGTTCGACGCCGGGACGCTGGCCGCCTACCTGGTGGACGCCGAGACGGGCGAGGTGCACGAGCGCCTCACCCAGAGCCAGCGGGACCACGACACGGAGGTCGCCTATGCGCGGGTCGTCGACGAACTGACGGACCTGCGGCGGAGCGGCTCCCTGGCCGAGGACCTCGACCCGGCCCTCGCGGCGGCCGACCTGGTGGCGCGGTACGAGCAGCTGTGGACCGAGCTGACCAGCGAGGAGGTGATGCCGCGCGACGAGCAGCAGGTCCGCGTCGCCGAGCGCATCCGCCGGCTCCAGGCCCTGGGGTTCGACGTCGGCGAGATGGAACTGGTCGACGAGCCGTCCGGCGGGAGCCGGCTGCGCCTCACCACCCGCGTCGCCGAACCCGGCACCTGCCGGCGGGCGCTGTTCACCCGGACCGGGCTGGACGTGCAGGAGAAGCAGGCCCGCCGCCTCCTCGCCGACATCGCGAGCTACCGGGCCGGGCTCGAGCAGGAGGAGGGCCCGGTCTCCGAGACCGCGGCCGCCATCCGCTGGTTGACCACCGTGTACGAGCCCACGATCGCCGCCATCCCCGCGCACCTGCGCAGCCGGCTGGACGCCGCCGAGATCTTCCACGAGATCCTCGAGCACCGGTGGTTCCTGTCCGAGGCGGCCGGCCGGGACGTCGGGATGCGGGCCGCGGTACGGGACTACGTCGACCGTGTGCTGTCGGCGGTGTCCGGCGACCTGGTGACGCCGACGCCCGGGATCGCCGACCAGGGCGTCGCGGCCCGGTGAGCGACCGCTCGCGGGTGGAGCCCTCACCCCTCCGGGTGAGGGCGGGGTCACTCCGCTGCCGACCCCGGCGTCCTCGGCCGATCACCTGACCGTGGAGAGTCCCGGACAGGTGGGTGCGCAGCGGCGTCCCGTCCTCGCGCTGTACCTGACCATCGGTCTGGCGGCTCTGTTCGCCACCGGCGTCGGGGCCCGCCCCGACGGCGCGGCATGGGACAGGACCTACGACGTGGTCCTGTACAACCTGCCCTACCTGGCCGCGGCCGCGGCCTGCTTCGCGGCCGCGGGCCGGGTGCGGGCCGAGCGGATCGCCTGGGCGGGGCTCGGCGTGGCCCTGACACTGAGCGCGATCGGCAACGCCCTGCGCGTGCTCGCCGCCGGCCTGGAGGGCACCGGTCCCTCCTCCCCGCTGGCCGACCTGTTCTCGCTGGCCGGTTACCTGACCATCTACGTGCACGTGGTCGGCCTGATCCGGGCCCGCGTACCGCGCTTCCACTCCAGCATGTGGCTCGACGGCGTCGTGGGGGCGTTCGGCACCCTGGCAGCCGGCGTCGGCTTCCTGCTGGGCCCCTACCTGTACCCCGGCCCCGGCGAGCGGGCGGTGGGCGCGATCGAGCTGGTCGGCCCGGTGACCAGCGTGCTGCTGCTCGCCACCCTCGCGGCCGTCGGCTCGATCCTCGGTGTCCGCCTGGACCGCACCCTGCTCACGGTGACCCTCGGCCTGTGTTGCATGTGCGCCGCGGACATCGTGCTGTTCACCCTCAAGGTCCGCGGCGCGTACGTCGACGGCGGGCCGCTGGAGCTGGGCTGGCTCGCGGGCATCGTCTGCGCCGCCGTCGCGGCCTCGGGGGCGCGCAACCGGCGGGCACCGCTGGACCGCAACGGCGGTTCGCGCATCGGGTGGCGGTTGCTCGCCGTGCCACTGGCCTGCATCGTGGCCAGCCTCGTCGTCCTCGGTTCGGGCTGGACCCACCCCATGCCGCCTGTCTCCGCCTGGCTGGCCATCTGCTGCGTGCTCGCCGGGATCGCCCGCATCGCCGTGACCTTCCGCGAGGTGCGCGCCTACAACCAGGTCAAGCAGGAGGCCCGCACCGACGAACTCACCGGCTTGGCCAACCGCCGCGCCCTGGTCGAGCGCGCCCAGGAGCTGGTCGAGGCGTCCACCGCCGGCCGCTCCGGTGCGCTGCTGCTGCTCGACCTCGACGGGTTCAAGGAGGTCAACGACAGCCTCGGCCACGCCGCCGGCGACGACCTGCTGCGCCAGGTGGGGCCACGGCTGCAGCGGGCCCTCCGCGGCGACGACTTCCTCGCCCGCCTCGGCGGTGACGAGTTCGCGGTCCTGCTGCCCGACACCGGGGACGTGCAGGCGCAGGCCCTCGCCGAGCGACTCCACGACCTGCTGCTCGAGCCGTTCACCGTGGGGACCACGCGGCTGCACGTCGGCGTCAGTGTCGGCGTCGCGACCGTCCCCGTGCCGGCGACCGACGTCGAGGAACTCCTGCACTGCGCCGACATCGCCATGTACACCGCCAAGAGCACCCGTGCCGGCGTGCGGGTGTACGTCCCCGACCCGATCACGGGCAGGCCCGGCGGCGATCGTCTGCGGACCATGGAGGAACTGCGGGTCGCCCTCGCCGAGGGCCAGATGGCCGTCCACCTCCAGCCGCAGCTCGACCTGCGCGACGGTGGCGTCTCCGGCGCCGAGGCGCTGATCCGCTGGAACCACCCCACCCGCGGGCTGCTCACCCCCGGCGAGTTCCTCCCGGCCGCCGAGCAGGCAGGGCTGCTGCGCTCGCTGACCGATGCCGTGCTCGAGCTGGCCCTGGAGGCAGCCGGTCGGTGGTGGGGCGAGCACCGGGTGCCGGTCTCGGTCAACCTGTCGGCGGCCAACGTGACCGACCTCGACCTGCCGGAGAAGGTCGTCGCCGCCCTGCACCGCCACGGGCTGCCGGCGCAGGTGCTCACCCTGGAGTTGGTCGAGGACACCCTCATGGCCGACCCCGAGCGGGGCCGCGCCGTGCTGGCCGCCCTGCGTCGCGTCGGCGTCCGGACGTCGATCGACGACTACGGCACCGGCTACAGCTCGCTGGCCTACCTGCGCACCCTGCCGGCTGACGAGCTCAAGCTGGACCGCAGCCTCACGGCGGACGTCGACCGGGACCCGCGCGCCGCGTCGATCGTGCAGCACACCGTCGCGCTCGCCCACGACCTCGGCCTCAGCCTGGTGGCCGAGGGGGTGGAGACGGTCGCGACCAGCGCCGCACTCGCGCGGCTGGGCTGCGACGTCGCACAGGGGTACGCGATCGCCCACCCCATGCCGGTCGACGCCTTCCTCGACTGGCTGGCGGCCTCCGACTCCGCGCTGCTCGACGCGACGCTGCTCCCCCAGCTGAGCCGGGGGCGCACGGCCGGTTGAGGGCGCCGTCGTGCGGCCGCGGGGTCCGCGGCGCAGTGACCGGCGACACGCCCCGAGGTGCACTGCTTTCCGTCGCCGTTCGGACACGATGGGTTCGTGCCCTCGTCTCCGGCTGCCAGCGACCTGATCCGTCCCCGACTCCTCGGGGGAGTCCTCGCACCGACGCAGGCTGCCGAGGACTGGCGTGACCTCGCGCCGGAGATCGTCCGCCAGCGCTTGGTGATCGAGGGCATCCCCGCCCGTCCGGTCGGCGACGAGCAGATCCGGCGCTACCTGTCGGCGCTGTCCCGCGAGGTCGACATGGTGCAGCTCCTGGAGCCGGTGACCCACCGCTCGGACCTGTACGGCTGGGCCGGCTGGATCCACTGGGAGACGTCGGGCGCCCACTTCTACGCGTGGGAGCAGCCGCGGCTGTTCTTCTCGGTGGACATGTACACGTGCAAGGCCTTCGACGTCGACACCGCCGTGTCGTTCACCCGGCGGTTCCTGGACGCGCGCACCGTCGTCGCCAAGTCCTTCTGACATGCCCGTCCGGCTACTGGTCGCGCACACCCCCGCCGAGCGGGACGCCGCACGCACGGTCGAGGGACACGTCTTCCTGCAGGCCTTCGGCAACACGCCGGAGGTGATGGAGGAGGAGTACGGCCCCTTCGAGGCGCGGTCCCGCTTCGTCGTCGTCCTCGACGAGGAGTCGGGGACCGCCCTGGGCGCCGCTCGGCTCATCCTGCCGGACCCCGCGGCCGGCCCGGTGAAGACGCTGGTCGACGTGGCCGGCGATCCCTGGCGCGTCGACGTCGCAGCCAGCCTCCGGACGGCGGGGCTCACCGGCGGGCCGGTGTGGGACGTGGCGAGCCTGGCCGTGGACCGGCGGTTCCGCAGCGGCGCCGCCGGCGCCGAGCTCACCCTGGCCCTGTGCCACGGCATCCTCGAGCACCCGCGGGTCTGCGGCGCCGAGGGGCTGGTCACCGTCCTGGACGACAAGGTGCTCCGGCTGCTGCGGGTGATGGGAGTGCCGTGGGCACCGCTGCCGGGTGCGGCCTCGCGGCCCTACCTGGGGTCGCCGGCGAGCACGCCGTGCGTCATGCGCGTCGACGCCGTGGGGCCGAGCATCCGTGCCCGCCGGCCCGACGTCGCGCCGGCCGTGGTGGACGGTGTCTTCAGCTCGATCGTCCTGGACCCGGCGGACCTGGCGCCCGGCCGTGGCGCGCTCCGCCCGGAGGCCGAGCCGCTGGTCGCGCCAGGGCGTCCGCTCCCGTCGCGGCGCGACACCACGGAGTGGCGGCCCCCGACGCAGCGGCGGTCGGTCGCCACCGGCCCGACCCCCTGACCGACCGGTCCCCGCCACCCCGGCCCCGACCCGTCTCGGGTGCCTCCAGCGCCGATTCGCAGGTGCACCGGGCTGGTCGACCGGGCGAGGGGACGCCGGCAGCCGGGCCGGTCCCGACGACCGCAGGGACTACTCGTCCCCGCTGGACCCGCCTGGCGCGGCTGGGCTGGACCGCATCGGCTCGCCCGGCATCTTCGGGGAGCGGGACCCGAAAGCGCTGCCCAGAGCCGCAAACCGCAGGTCGCGCGTGAGCGTCAGTGGGTGGGTCATCGGCCGGGGGTTCACCCAGAGCTCGAGTCACAGCCGTGACGTCACCCACCGTTCTGGACGTCACCCGAGCCAGCGTTGCCATCGAGAGGGCTCGGGTTCACGCGCCGGCTCTTCGCCCAGCGCGCGGGCAGCCTCGGCGACGTCGTCCGCGGTGAGCGTCGTTACGTCGGCACGGTCGAGCGCATCTACGCTCCGGTCCTCGTCGCGCGTCAGCCGCAGGGCCTGGCGGTTGAGCGCCTGTTCGAACAGCGTGCGGGCGAAGCGCGCGTTGCCGGACTCCTCACCGGGGCGGAGGCCGCCGAGGATGCGGCGGAGCGTGGCTTCGGCGCCAGGCTCCAACGCGTACTCGTGCTGGGCCAGGATGATCGCGAAGATCGCTTCGAGTTCGTCCGTCGAGTAGTCGGGGAACCTGACCTCGCGAGCGAACCGGGAGCGGAGGCCGGGGTTCGAGAGCAGGAACGACTCCATCAGCCGGGGATAGCCGGCCACGATCACCACGAGGCGATGGCGGTGATCCTCCATGCGCTTGAGCAGGACCTCGACCGCCTCGGGCCCGAAGTCCAGCCGGCCGTCGCCTTCCGGGGCCAGCGAGTAGGCCTCGTCGATGAACAGGACGCCGTCGAGTGCCCGGCGGATCACGCGATCGGTCTTGATCGCGGTCGCACCGACGTACTGCCCCACCAGAGCGGCCCGATCGACCTCCACCAGGTGGCCCTTCTGCAGCAAGCCGACCGCCCGGTACATCTCGGCCAGGAGTCGCGCCACCGTGGTCTTGCCCGTGCCCGGGTTTCCGAGGAACACGAGGTGCTGGGACGTCGCCACCTCGGGCAGGCCGTGCGTCTTGCGGCGCGCCTGCACCTGCAGGAAGGCGACGAGCGCCTGCACCTGCTCCTTCACCGTCTCCAGTCCAACGAGCGCATCGAGCTCCGCCTGCACCGCCGCGAGCGGCCGAGCCGGCCCGGGGCGGCCGCCGAAGAGGTCGCTCACCAGGTCGTCCACGCCCCGCAGACCGGGCCGCGGGAGTTGATCGCCCAGGCGACCGACGGTCTCACGCAGGTCATCAAGTGGCTTGCGCTTGGAAGCCATGCCGGGAGCCTAGGGGCCACGGAGGCGGAGGATCCATCGTGAGAGCCCGGGGTTGGTCGTCGGTGGGGTCGATCACCGCCCACCGCAACCCTGGTTCGGCGAGCTCACCGGTTCGCTCGGCGCGGTGGTAGGCAGCGGTGACTGCCCAGGGTTGGTGACTCCTCGCCTGTGAGGCTGCGGCCTCGCACCAGCACAGTCCCCTGACTCTGCCGCCGACACTCCGGGGCAGCTCTCAGCGTGGGCGGCGCCGTACGGACCCGCGTGACGGTGGCCTGCCGTCGGCGCAACGCCGGCCGGAGGGCCGCCACCTGACGTGGATGCGACCGGGGAGAACCGCTCGTCAGTCGGAGATCAACGCCAACTGCTTGTTGATCTCCTTGGGATTGGTGTCACCGACCACCTTCTGCAGGAAGGGGTGCGGTCGAAGACGAAGTCCCGGAGCGGCCGCAGCAGCCGCGGCGCGTGGTGGAACATCTGCCCGTTGCGGTAGGCCATGTCGAACTGGGACTTGGTGTGAGCGTTCGTGTGCCCGGCCCCGAGGTCCCGGCCGCCAGCACCGTCGAGGAGGGTGGCGACGGGGTGTTCGCCTACGTCCAGCCCGACGGCAGCTGGATGATCAACAACACCGGTTCCCTGGTCGGCCGGGACGGCGTCAGCGCGATCGACGCCTGCGCGACCGAGCGGCGGACCCGGATGCTCCTGGCCGCCATCCGGGAGGTGAGCGCCGCTCCGGTACGGACGCTGGTCAACACCCACCACCATCCCGATCACACGGGCGGCAACGGGTTGTTCGCCGGCGCGACGATCGTCGCGCACGAGAACGCCCGGCCGGAGACGCGTGCGCTGGGGCTGCCGCACAACAACGGCATCTGGACCGACGTCGACTACGGGGACGTCGAGCTGGCGCTGCCGTTCCTCACCTTCGCCGACCGGCTGACCTTGTGGGCGGACGAGGTGCGCTGCGAGCTGCGGTACGCCGGGGGACCGGCGCACACGACCAACGACGTGGTCGTGTGGATCCCCGAGCAGTCAGTGCTGTTCGCCGGCGACCTGCTGTTCAACGGCGGAACCCCGTTCCTGTTGTCCGGGTCGGTGCTGGGTGCCATCGACGTCCTGGAGCAGATCGTGCGGCCGCTGGGCGCGCGGACGATCGTTCCCGGGCACGGGCCGGTCGCCGGCCCGGAGCTGATCGACGAGGTCCTCGCCTGTCTCCGGTTCGTCCGCGACCTCGCGGTCGAGGGGCGGACCGCGGGGGCGTCGCCGCTGGAGCTGGCCCGCGGCACCGACCTCGGCCGGTTCGCCGAGTGGAGCGACGCCGAGCGGATCGTCGGCAACCTGCACCGGGCCTACCTGGCGTTGGCCCGGGCGGCACTCGGCGGTTCCCGGGCAAGCGCGACGTCAGGAGATCGAGGAGATCCGTGCCGCTCTCGCTGTCGGCGCGTGCTGCCTCGGTGGCGTGCTGACCGAGGCGATGGTGCATGCCGTCGAATCCCCGGGGAGCCGCGGCCGGCCTCCGTCGACGCTGCCCTGGGGGCGGCGACGCCACCCGTACGCCGCGGCCATCCCCCGGTGACTTGCCGGAGACGGGCTCGGGGCGACGTGTGGCGGCGAGCGGGGTGGCGATGGGCCTCGTCTCATGGTGCACAGCACTCACGTACGCCCGTCCAGGAGGTCTCCTGTGCTGCCCTTCGTCACCCTGCTGCTGGCCTGTCAACTCGCAGGTGAGGCGCTCGCCCGCGTCACCGGCCTGCCGGTGCCCGGCCCCATCCTGGGGTTGGTGCTGCTGCTGGCCGGGCTGATGGTGCGCGGCCGCCCCGCTCCACGCCTGGAGGAGTCCGCCGATGGTCTGCTGGCCCATCTGACGCTGCTGTTCGTCCCGGCCGGTGTCGGCGTCGTCCAGTACCTGCCCTTGCTGGCCACCGAGTGGCTGGCGGTCAGTGCCTCCGTGGTGGGCGGTGCGGTGGTGGCCATCGCGGTCACCGGGCTGGTGATGCGCGTTCTGAGCCGCCACCCGGAGCCGGTGACCGATGACCGGTGACCTCTACAGCATCTGGGTGTACCTCCAGGAGACCCCGCTGTTCGGCCTGACGCTCACGTTGGCCTCGTACACCGCCGGTTCCTGGCTGCACCGGCGCAGCGGCTCCCGGGCGGTGTTCAACCCCGTGCTCCTGGCCGTCGTCATCACCAGCGTCGTGCTGGCCGTCACCGGGATCGACTATCGGACGTACTTCGAGGGCGCGCAGTTCGTGCACTTCCTGCTGGGCCCGGCCACGGTGGCGTTGGCCGTGCCGCTGTACCGGCAGCTGCCGCAGATTCGGCGGCTGGCGCTGCCGCTTCTCACCGCCGTCGGCGTCGGCTCGCTGACCGCGATCGCCACCGCTGTCGCCATCCCGGCGGCGCTGGGGGCCGACGACCAGACGCTGTTGTCCCTGGCCCCCAAGTCGGCGACCGCTCCGGTGGCGATGGGGGTGTCCGAACAGCTGGGTGGCGCCCCTTCGCTGACCGCAGTCTTCACGATCCTCACCGGTATCACCGGCGCGGTGCTCGGCGGAGCCGTGCTCGACCTCGTCCGCGTGCGCGATCGCCGGGCCCGCGGGCTCGCCGTGGGAGTCGTGGCGCACGGGATCGGGACCGCTCGCAAGATGCAGGTCGACCCCATCAGCGGAGCCTTCGCGGGGCTGGGCCTGGCGCTGAACGCCGTCACGACTGCGGCGCTGGTCCCCCTCCTCTTCACCGTGGTGCCACCGCTTGCCCGGCTGACGCAGTAGCTCCGGCGCATGACCGTGCCATGCGGGGCTGCCACCCACCCAGGAGCGCATCGCGGTGCGGCCGCCAGTGCCGGCCGGCATGCCGGTTCGGGACGCGCTGCCGGACGGCTGCATCCACGAGGCGCGGCGCAGGCGAAGGACCACACAGACTCGGCGGTCACGCCGGTGGTGCCCGCCACCGGGAGACCGCCGGAGAGGAGCGTTGCCGTGACCGCAGCCGACCTGCCCGCCGTGCCGAGTGCGGACGGCGTGTCCGATGACCTGCTGGCCGTGTCGACCCGGACAGGTGATGACGGTGCGGTCACGGTGACGGCCGCCGGGGAGGTCGACGCCTTCACCGCTCCTCTGTTGCGCTCGGTGCTGGACACCCACGTGCGGCTGCAGCCGACGGAGCTGGTGATCGACCTGTCCGGGGTCGAGTTCCTCGGCTCCGCCGGCCTCGCCGTGCTGGTGGAGACACGCAAGTCAGCGCACGCCCGCGACGTCGCGTTCCGGCTCCACGCCACCACCCGCGCGGTCACCCGCACCCTGACGGTCACCGGCCTGATCGACCTGTTCACCGTCACCCACGACGCACACCGATAGCCGATCCGGCGCGGACGACGCGTCGCCGGTGCACACTGCACGTCGAGCGTGGTGGGTCACCCGGGCGCCGGGCGAGGCATCGTGAGGGTGATCCGCCGTTCACCGCGATCCGCCGTCGTTTCGTATGCCGGTTCATCTGTGAGGACGGACCCGGGTGGACCCTCACGGATCCGCGGCCCACGGCTCGGGGCTTGGGGCTTGGGGTCGAGTCGGGGTCCCAGCGGTGCTCGGATCGATTCAGTGCGATGGACACCGCGGTGTGGCGAACCACGTGCGACCGGCGCGGTTGGAAGGAGGACCGGCCCGGCTTGGTCTGACCCTCAGGGACCTCGTCACGCTCAGCGACGGGCGGATGAGGATCGAAGGTGGCATGGAGGCAGGTTGTGGCCGTGGTTCTCGACCACCATCTAGACCCTCCATCGAGGTCGGTCGGCGGGTCCAGGTGTGGAGGGCTTCGAGCACTGCCGCGGCGCCGGTGACGGCGACCTTGCGACCGAAGTGGACGTCGGTGGTCATGGAGGTGTTGGCGTGGCGAATCGCGGTCGAAGGCAGCGTCGGACGCACCCCCGGAAGACCGAGCGATCCGCAGCGGCGGGCGCGGATCCTGCAGGCAGCTCTCGCCGTCATCGCGGACGAGGGCGTGCAGGCGATGTCGTATCGACGCGTCGCGGCACGGGCGGGAGTGCCGCTGGGGTCGATGACGTACTACTTCGCCGACTTCGAGACTTTGATCGTCAGCGGGTTCGAGACGCTGCGCAGCGAGTTGGAGCCCGGCGCCGTCATCAGCGCCCTCGGCATCCAGAACCCCAGTCGCCGGAAGCCACGTCGCGCACCTGAGCTGGCGCTCGGGAGAGTCGGTCATCAGTTCCTCCGGTGCGGGATCGTCGGGCGTGGTGCGTCCGGCGCGGGTCGGTACCGGGCCAGGGCCGAGGGCCGGACACCGAGCCGTCGAAGGTGAGCAACTGGTCGCCGGGGCGCTGGCCGATGACACCGGCGTGCAGTCGCTGGCGGACCAGGGCGCGGCGCAGGGGCGGCGGGACGGGGATGGTCCGGTTCTGCAGCCGCAGCTCAGCCCCGTCGGTGGTCAGCTCACGACGCGCACATCCCACCCCGACCGGCTGCCTGACCACACATCGGGTCCGTGAGCCCACCGATGAGGAGACCGCACATGGCGTTTGCGCGGATCGAGCGCTCAACCACTGCACCGCCGTACTCGAGCACTACAGCAACCGCTACAGCAACGCGCTCGGGACGGGGACGAACCGGACCGGACGGCGACGAAAGTGGTCGGCGTTCGACCTGTGCGGACAGGACAGAGGCGATCCGTGGCGGACGCCGCGGACGCGACTGGGGATCAGCGGCGCTGTCCCGGCCGGTCACCGGCGTCCGCGGTCACTTCATGATCTCCCGTCCCTTGCCGACCACGGTGATGCCCGCCTCGGAGACGACGAGGCCACGAGCACGGTCGTCGTCCTTGTCGACGCCGATCTCGACGCCCTCGCCGATCCGGACGTTCTTGTCGACGATGGCATCGCGGACCACGGCCCGGCGGCCGACGTGCGTGCCGTCGAGGATCACGGACCGCTCGACGGACGCCCAGCTGTGCACGACCACGCCGGGGGAGAGGACCGACTCGCGGACAGAGCCGCCGGAGACGATGACGCCGTTGGACACGATGCTGCTGATCGCCCGGCCGACCCGGTCGCCGTCGTCGTGCACGAACTTCGCCGGCGGCCGGGACGGGATGTGGGTGAGGATCGGCCAGCGCTCGTTGTAGAGGTCGAACGCCGGCATCGTCGCGCAGAGATCCATGTGCGCGTCGAAGTAGGAGTCCAGCGTGCCGACGTCACGCCAGTAGCGCTCGGTGCCGGCCTTCTCCCCGGGGACGTCGTTCGTGTTGAAGTCGTACACCTGCGCCGCGCCCTGTCCGACCAGCATCGGGACGATGTTGCCGCCCATGTCGTGCTTGCTGTCCTCGTCGGCGGCGTCCGTTCGCAAGGCGTCGATCAGCGCCTCGGTGCTGAAGACGTAGTTGCCCATGGACGCGAAAGTCTCGTCGGGGCGGCCGGGCAGCGCGGGCGGATCGGCGGGCTTCTCCAGGAACGCCTCGATCCCCTGCCCGTCGTCCGCCGTCTGGATGACGCCGAAGGCGGTGGCCTCCTTGCGGGGGACAGGGATGCCCGCGACCGTCACCCCGGCGCCCCCGTCGAGGTGCTGGCGCCACATCTGCCGCGGGTCCATGCGGTACACATGGTCGGCACCGAAGACGACGACGAGGTCAGGGCGCTCGTCGTTGATGAGGTTCAGGGACTGGAGGATCGCGTCGGCCGAGCCGGTGTACCAGCGCGGGCCGAGGCGCTGCTGCGCCGGCACCGTGGTGACGTAGTTGCCGAGCAGGTTCGACAGTCGCCACGTCGTCGTGATGTGGCGGTCGAGGCTGTGGCTCTTGTACTGCGTCAGCACGGCGATCTTGAGGATGCCGGCGTTGACGAGGTTGGACAGAGCGAAGTCGATCAGCCGGTAGAGGCCGCCGAACGGTACGGCGGGCTTGGCCCGGTCCTCGGTCAACGGCGCGAGCCGTGTGCCCGCACCACCGGCCAGTACGATCCCGAGGATCCTCGGCTCTGCCATCGCACACCTCCTGAGCCGCCCCAGAGGGGCCTCGATGACCTGGTGTCCCGTGCTGGACGGGCGGGAGGCCCGAGCCTGGAGCGAGGGCCTTAGTGAGCCAGGTCACATCATGCTCGTAGGGGTCCCCTGATCGGAACCGGCGCCGGGGACGTTCGGAAGGGTTGCGAGCCGGCCGTTCCGGGGCACTCCGGTCGAATCGAGAGGCGGACCGGCAGCCCGAGGACCCGACTGCGCCGCCGGCCCACTGCTCCCGCTTCCGGTGGCAGCGGCAGCGGTGGGGGAGCAGAGTCGACAGTGCTCTGGATCACACCGCACCCATGACCGGGGGGCGACCATGGCACTCGCCATCGGCGTCGACATCGGCGGCACCAAGGTCGCCGCCGGCCTGGTCGACGAGCAGGGCGGCATCGTCGCCAGCGCCCGGCGTGACACACCGTCGCACGACCCGGCCATGATCGAGGAGATCATCGCCGACGTCGTCGGGGAGCTGCAGGCATCCCACGAGGTCGAGGCCGTCGGCATCGGGGCGGCCGGGTTCGTCGACGCTGCCCGGTCCACGGTGGTCTTCGCGCCCAACCTGGCCTGGCGCGACGAGCCGTTGCGCCTGAACGTCGAGAAGCGGTGCGGGTTGCCGGTCGTCGTCGAGAACGACGCCAACGCGGCGGCCTGGGCCGAGGCCCGCTTCGGTGCAGGGCGGGGGCAGCAGTACCTCGTCGTCCTCACCGTCGGGACCGGCCTCGGCGGTGGCCTGGTCATCGGCGGGGAGCTGTACCGGGGGCGGCAGGGGATCGCCGCGGAGTTCGGGCACGTGACGGTGGAACCCGGCGGACGGCGGTGCGGCTGCGGTGGCCGTGGTTGCTGGGAGCGCTACGCCAGCGGCCGGGCGCTCATCCTCGAGGCCCAGGAGCTCGCCACGGTCTCGCCGGCCATCGCCGGTCGGTTGCTGGAGCTGGCCGGTGACCGGCCGGAGGCGATCACCGGGCTGCACGTCACGCGCGCGGCCCAGGACGGGGACGAGGCCGCGCTCGAGGCGTTCCGGGTGATCGGCACCTGGCTCGGTCAGGGCATGGCCGCCCTCACCGCGGTCCTGGACCCGGAGGTGTTCGTCCTCGGCGGTGGGGTCTCCGCCGCCGGGGAGCTGCTGCGCGAGCCTGCGGAGCGGTCGCTGCACGAGCGGATCACGGCGCGCGCGTACCGGCAGGTACCGGACGTACGGCTCGCCGAGTTCGGTCCCGAGGCTGGGATCGTCGGCGCGGCCGACCTGGCACGACGCCGGTGAGGCAGGACGGGGGAGGGGACTAGCGGGGGTGTGAGACGGCACGGCCAGGCGGCACAGGGGTGTGACGCGGGGGACGGCGGAGGGGGATCCCGGTGAGCGAGCACGGTTCGTTTGATCAGCGCGCGTCCATCTACGACGAGACGGACACCGGCAGCGGTCGCAGCGCGGTGCGGATCGCGTCCGTGGCCGCGCTCGGCGGCTTCCTCTTCGGCTACGACAGCGCGGTCATCAATGGTGCCGTCGCCGCCGTCGAGGACCGGTTCAACGCGGCCCCCGGCCCCCTCGGCTTCGCCGTGGCCTCGGCCCTGCTCGGCGCCGCGGCCGGTGCCCTGACCGCCGGGAGGTTCGCCGACCGCTTCGGCCGGCTGTTCACCATGAAGGTGGCCGCGGTGCTGTTCTTCGTCAGCGCGCTGGTCACCGGGTTCGCGCCCGACCTGATCGTCCTGATCATCGGCCGCATCATCGGCGGCATCGGGGTCGGCGTGGCCTCGGTCATCGCCCCGGCCTACATCGCGGAGGTCGCGCCGGCGCGGATCCGGGGCCGACTCGGCTCGCTGCAACAGCTGGCCATCGTCAGCGGCATCTTCCTCTCCCTGCTGGTCGATTTCGCCTTCGCGGCCGCGGCCGGGGGATCGCGCGAGCCGTTCTGGTTCGGTCTCGAGGCCTGGCGGTGGATGTTCCTCGCCATGGCCGTCCCGGCTGTGGCCTACGGCATGCTCACCCTGACCATCCCCGAGTCGCCGCGCTACCTCATCGCCACGCACCGGATCCCCGAGGCGCGGCGGATCCTCAGCACCCTGCTGGGCGAGCGCGGCCTCGACATCAAGATCAATCGGATCCGGCAGACGATGGAGCGCGAGAAGCCGCCCTCCTGGGCCGACCTGCGCGCGCCACGGAGCGGGCTGCTGCCGATCGTCTGGGTGGGCCTTGGCCTGTCGGTCTTCCAGCAGTTCGTCGGGATCAACGTGATCTTCTACTACTCGAACGTCCTGTGGGAGGCCGTCGGCTTCAGCGAGGCCGACGCCTTCGTCATCACCGTGATCACCTCCGTGGTGAACATCGCGACCACCCTGATCGCGATCGCCACGGTCGACCGCTTCGGCCGCAAGCCCCTGCTGCTCATCGGCTCGGTCGGCATGGCCGTCACGCTCGGCACCCTGACGGTCATCTTCGGGACCGCACCGCTGAACGCCGAGGGCAACCCGGTGCTCTCGGGTGCGACCGGCCCGATCGCGCTGATCGCGGCGAACCTGTTCGTCGTGGCGTTCGGCATGTCCTGGGGGCCGGTGGTGTGGGTCCTGCTCGGCGAGAAGTTCCCCAACCGGATCCGCGCCGCGGCGCTGGCCTTCGCCGCCGGCGGTCAGTGGGTGGCCAACTGGTTGATCACGGTCAGCTTCCCGGTGCTGAGCGACGCGTCCCTCGGCCTGGCCTACGGCTTCTACACCGTGTGCGCGGTGCTGTCCTTCGTCTTCGTGCTGCGCTGGGTGCGGGAGACCAAGGGCGTCGAGCTGGAGGAGATGCACGACGACGCCGGGGCGGTCCGTGGCGGTGCTGGTCACCCTGGCTGACGACCGTTCCCACGCTCGTCCCCGTACGGCGGGCGGAATCCTGGCCCGGCGGCAGGTCGAGTTCCTAGACTCCTCCCGGAGGTCGACAGGCGGAGGTCGATCACATGCGCAGGTATCTCGTCGTCGCGAACCAGACGCTCGGTGGGCGGGAACTCCGGGAGGAGATCCGAAACCGTGCGGTGGCGGGTGAGTCCTCGTTCTACGTGCTCGTACCCAACACCCGCGCCGCCCACTACCACGTGGTGCCTGCGGCCGGCGGCGTCGTGCCCATGCCGAGCATGGCCACGAGCTACGGCGGGCCCGAGACCGACGAGGAGGCGACCGAGGAGGCCCGGGAGCGCCTGTCCCGGATACTGGCCGACCTCGCCGAGTCGGGAGTCGAGGCCGAGGGGCATCTGGGCAGTCCCCAGCCGCTGACGGCCATCGAGGAGGCCCTCAGCGACCACGACTTCGACGAGATCATCGTGGCCACTCTGCCCAAGCGGGTCTCACGCTGGCTCGGCTCGGACGTCCCGCACCAGGTCGAGCGCCGCTTCGGTCTGCCGGTCACCACGGTCGTCAGTCGAGCCTGACCGGCAGACGCTGGTACGGGGGGCACATCACCACCATCGGACGACGTCCTGTCCGATGCCGGGCGCTGGTCACATGCGGGTGGCCGCGACCGGATCCGGGGGCGTCCCCGCCGTCGCCGGCGTCCTTGCCGCGCACGCTGCCTTCCTGCCATCGGTGACCCCCGTGTCCGGCGCCCATCCCGAGGTGGCCAGGCGGGGCCGCAGCTACGCGGAAGAGCTCACCGAGGCCCTTGTCGCCGTGGTCATATCCCGTGGGCCGGTGTTCTGCCGGTCGACCGTAAGCGCGTCGTTCTCAACCGTCTTCGCCGCGTCGGTCAAGCGCACGGCGTACGGAGTGGCGCGTCTCATGCCTGGACGACACCGCACGAGATGGACAGTCACGTCCGGTGAACGGGATCTGGTGAGCGGGAGGAGTAGTGCAGAGGCCCTGACGGCGGTCCTCGACCACCATCCTGACCACCATGGGCCCCTGTCCGGGGGCCGTTCGGCTCCGTCCGCTGAAGTGGTTGACCTACGACAGAGATCGAGCGGATGCCCCCGGACGCGCGGCCGACGGCTGGGGGGCAAGCCGGCATCATCCAGCCCGTGGTGTCCCCAGAGCCAGGGGGCCGCATCCCTGTATGCCCATCCCGGCGACTTGCCTGGGCAGGATCGACCCACCCACCCATGCGGGACCAGCTCGTTCGACGAAGCGGCTCGGGTGCTGCACGGCCGGGCCGGCCAGAGGTCGGAGGTGGGGTCGGGTCACTCGTTGATGTCGGCGATGCCGTTGCCGTTGAGGTCCGACCCCGGTCCGAAGCACTCCTCGACGGTCGCGGTGCCGTCGGAGCAGCGGACCTCGAGATCGGAGGAGACGTAGCCGTCATCCCCGTCGACGGCGGGGCCGCTGTCCGCGACGTCATCTGGATCGGTGCATCCCGAGTAGTCGTCGAAGTACCAGCCGGGCGGACAGCCGCCTTCGGCGTCGATGACTGCTTGTGCTGCGGCCGCCTCCTCAGCAGCCTGACGGGCCACGGCCTCGGCAGCAGCCTGCGCGGCCGCCTCGGCGGCCAGCCGCTCGGCTTCGACGCGCTGTACCTCGAGCGCGGCGCGGGCCGCCTCCTCGGACTCGACCTCCAGCCCCGACGGGCCGATGAAGGCGACGGTCGCCGACGGCGTGGCTGCCGGCGGGACGGCGGGCTCGGAGTCGGTGCCGCATCCGGCGAGCAGGCCGGCGGCGAGCAGCACGACAGACAGCAGGCGGAAACGCATCACAAGGACCCCCCGTGAGAGCGCCTCTTCCCCCACGGACGACGGCGCTGCCACGAGGATGACATCAGCGGCCGACACAACCGAGACGCTCGAGTGCCGGCCGGCGGTCACCGGCCACCGCTGCAGCGTCATGAGACCGATCCGCAGGGTCGTCGCAGGCCAACGCGGTCCGGGACCACTGGCACCGTGAGCCCGAGTCTCGCTCCTGAACGGGGCGTGCGCGCCTGGCTCAGCCGGTCAACACGGCGGTGGGCGAAGGTGTGCCGGAGGCGGTGCGGGTGGACGTCGGCGACGCCGGCCTGCGCGGCGCGGAGGTGCAGCACGGCGCGGGCGCCGTCGGGGGTCATCGGGCCGCGCTGGCCGAGCAGCAGCCGCGGCGAGCGGGCGTAGGGGTGCAGCGCGCGCACCCGCAGGTAGCGGTCGACGGCCTGGGCGGTCTTGGCGCCGAACGGCACCACCCGGGGGCGGGACCCCTTGCCGGTGACGTGGGCCAGCTCGCGGTCCAGGTCGACGTCGGTGAGTTCCAGCCCGCACAGCTCCGACACCCGCACGCCGGTGTCCAGCAGCAGTCGCAGCACGACCTCGTCGCGGCGGCCGAGGAAGACGGCGCGGTCGAAGATCCCGGGCCGGCCGCGGCCGACCGCGCACGCCTTGAGCAGGGCGGCGATCTCGTCGTCGGTGAGGATCGGCACCGGCTTGTCGGGTGAGTTCGCGATCTCGATGCCGTCGGTGGGGGACTTCTCCAGTTCTCCTTCAGTGACCAGCCAGCGGCAGAACCGGCGCATGCCCCGTAGCCGGGTGCTGATGGTGGAGGGCTCGCAGGTCTCGGCCAGCTCGGCCAGCCAGGCGGCGATGGCGTGCCGGGTCAGCTCGTCGAGCACCGGTTCCCGGCCGCGGAGGGTCAGCCAACGACCGAAGTGCAGCACTGACTGGCTGTACAGCTCGATGGTCCGCGGCGCCTTGGCGGCGGCCCGCAGGTGCCGCCGGAACGACGCCAGCAGGCCCTCCAGCCGCACGGCCACGGCGGCAGGTGTCGGGCGAGTGAGCGCTGTGCTAGCCCTGGGCGAGGGTCGAAATCACCCGTCTTCGCTGGTCGGTCTCCTGGCGCGGCTGGACCGCATCGGCTCGCCCGGCATCTTCGGGGAGCGGGACCCGAAAGCGCTGTTCCGGGCCGCAAAAGGGCAGGTCGCGCATGAGCGTAGGTGGGTGGGTTATCGGGCGAGTTCTCGGACCGGGTTCAGCGCTCATCCGTGGGCAAGAGCTTGGGTCGCCTCGGTGGGAGCCTTCTCCCGGGCGGCGGCCTTCGCACGCCCTCGGCGAGGCGCGCCAGGGCCTGCGGTCGGCGCGCCGCGTGACCGCATCGCCCGCACCAGCGGCGCCCGGCTGGACAGCGGCGTCAACGGCCCGCGGAGAGTGGCGGGCACCACCGCGAGCAACGACGCCCAGACTCCCATGCCGCCGCCCCCTGGGTCGTCATGGTCAACGTCCCCGCCCGTCCCGCCTCCGTCGCCGCCGTCGTCGATCCACCGGTCGACCTTCCGCCGCAGCCCGGCCACGAACACGACGTACACCACCAGGCAGACGACGGCGTCTCGTCGGACGCCCGCGTAGGCCCACACCGCCGGTTCCCCCGGTGGCGGCAACGCGACCAGCGCCGCGATCGCGATCAGCGCCAGTTCGAACACCACGTCCAGCAGCGCGCCGGCCCACACCCACTCCGCGACGTTCACCACCACCCGCGGTGGGGTCGCCCACAGGACGATCAGCGCCGCCAACAGGACCAGGCACAGCACGGCCCCGGTGAGCGAGTAGAAGAACGGGTCTGGGGACATGGTGAACCGCCCGCCGCCTCGAGCACGTCTGTGGGCGTCGGCCAGGGTGCGTCCCGCCTCTCGACTCGACAAGAGGCCACCGGACCGACCAGTGACCCAACGGCGGTCCTCGCCGTGGCCGTGACCGTGGGTCGCTGGGACGACCCACTTCGTCAGGCTGGAGCAATCGGGCCGACTGCGGGCCGGGCGATGGGCGACCGCCGAGGGGCCGACGCCCGTACCCCGTTGCTTCCCTAGGCTCAGCGAAGGCGAGCCCTCTATTGCGGCTGATGATCGTCCGGCCGGCTCGGCTACCCGGCCTCGTCACTGGTGCCGGACGCCTGGCGCCGCGCCCGTGCCGACCGCAGCACGAGGCGGGCGAAGTAGGCCTTGCGGGCATGCCCGGCTCGGCGTGCCCGCTCGACCGGTGACAGCACGCCGTCCGGGTCGACCTGCCGCTCGAAGCGATCCATCAAGGCGTGACGTGCAGGCGCGGTCCGCGCGGGGGTCTGCGGTCTTGGCCCACGACTCGTGCGCGGCGAGCCGCGCGATCAGCGAGCGGTCGGCCGTCATGGGGACGAGGCTGCTGACGCTTCTCCAGTTCATCTCGCCGTGAGGCCGCCTGTGCGCGGACCTGCCCGACAGCGTGGGGACAGAAGGGCTCCAGTCCCTCTGCACCCCAGCGACGTGGACCGCGAGGAACTGGTGACAGGGAGCCATGGAGGCGCTGTCCTCCAGCCGTCGTCTGCACTGCAGGACGACTGGAGATCGCGGTTCGACCGCAGGATGTGGGCGGCGCCGCAGGCCGAGCGTCGACAGCGTGTACCGGTCCGGTTCTCACCACAGATGAGCGGCCCCTCGTCCGAAGCCGCGGTCTCGTACAAACGGGCGTCGGTTGTAGGCGTCGAGGACGGTCCTCAGTGCCGCGGTGAGCGCAGCGAGGTCGCGGTCGTAGACACGGCCGTCCTCCAGTTGGCGGGCCAGCTCGCCGAGGAGCGGCGGCCAGTCCCGTCGCGTGGGTGCGACCGGTACGCGGACCTCGACCCGGCGCTCCACCACGTCCGCAGCTGACCGCCCGGAGGCCGCCGCACGACCTTGCTCCCAGGCGCGGCGTCGGCAGCTGACCGAGCACCACTTCGGGATGGGCCCCCGAGACCGTGGCGTGATGGCGCCACCGCACCAGGCGCAGGACACGGCGGCTCTGCGTCGGGCACCGCCATCAGCGGCTGTGCGCGTCGCCCCGTCGGCCCTCGCGGACCGCTCGGTGGTGTCCCGCCGAGTGGTCCGCTCCCGACGCTGTCGTTCGGCTTCACGCTGGCGAGCTCGGTAGCCGGCGTTCCTGCCACCTGCCATGGCCTCAGCGTCCGGAGCGACCTCCTGTAACCCGTCCGACGAATTCCACGGCCGCTGGTGCAAGAGGTGTGACGGCTCATGATCTCGGCCCCTCCAGTTGGGTGACTGCCGGGGCGGTCCTCGGCGGTGATCGTTCGCCAGAGCTCGAGCTCGATCCCGTCCTCTCTCCGCCATGAGGCGTTGGGGAGAAGCCGGACCCAAGGTCAGCAGAAGGGATGAGCCGCCGCGGACAGCGGCGGCTGACGACGTGTCCAGCCGCGGGATCAGCCGGCCACCAGTTCCTCGTCGAGGGGCCACCAGGTACCGGGCACCCACTGCGCGTCGTCCCACAGCTCCGCCGGTCCGCCGGCGTCGTCCTCCACCCAGAGCGGCAGGTCGAAGTGGACGGTGGCGCGTCGGTCGGCGCGATAGGCGGGCCAGGCCGGCAGAGCAGCGCTCCCCGGGTCTGCTCCGTGGATGAAGCGCAACCAGGTCTCCCGCATCGCAGCCGCCAGGGCTCGCACGTCCGCATCGGCACCGTCGAGTCCGACGTCCCAGATCAGCGGGACGTCGGCTCCGTGCAGGGCCCACCGCTCCTGAGGAAGGCCGGGGGAGGGGGCGTCGAAGCGGTAGGACCACACCCGGGCGTGCCGTGACTGGGCGTCGAGCACCCGGCGGGTGGGCACCGCGTACCGCTCGTCGGTCATGACCGCGCGGCGGACCTCGCGGTCGCTGGCTCCCGGCATGGACTCGGCGTAGGCGGCCAGCACCTGGTGGGTCCGTGGACCGAAGATCTCCTCGAGCACCCGGTCGACCTGGTCGGCGGCGGTCGGGACGGCGAGGTCGTAGCCGCTCGCTTCGTTGAGCGTGGTCCCCGCGATGAGGTCGATCCCGCGTGCCGCGCCCCCGGCCAGCGCCTGCGTGGGCGTGGACGGCAGCACGGTCCCGTCGACCAGGGGACGCCAGGTCCAGGTGGCGCGCACACCGGAGGAGATGGCCCACTGCGCGGCCAGCACGTCCGAGGTTGGGACGGCGGCCAGCCGCTCGGGGGTCGGCTCGTCGATGTCGAGCAACCGGAGAAGGCGGTTCGTCAACGTCGTCGACTCGGGCCGGTGGATGACGTGGTCCCCGCCGCTCTGCGAGATGGCCCGGGCGAAGAGGCCCCTCGCGGCCGGAGAAGCCATGAGGGCGAGCACGCTCTTGGCCCCGGCCGAGACGCCGGCGATGGTGACGCGCTGTGGATCGCCGCCGAAGCCGGCGATGTTGGCCCGCACCCAGCGCAGCGCGGCGATCTGGTCGAGCAGACCGCAGTTGCCGGAGGAGGCGTAGGCCGGGCCCAGCGCGCCGGCCAGGTCGAGGAAGCCCAGCGCCCCGAGTCGGTAGTTGAACGTCACGACGACGATCCCGGAGTCGGCGAGTGTCGCGCCGTCCCCGATGACGTTGGCGCCGGAGCCGAAGTGGAACCCGCCGCCGTGCACCCACACCAGCACGGGCAGCCCCACGCCGGTCGGCGGGTCGGCCGGCGCGCAGACGTTGACGCGGAGGCAGTCCTCCTCGAACGAGGTGCCGTCGTCGGTCTCGATGTCGCCACCGGGCGGCACCAACTCGGCCGGAACGGCCTGGGGCGCACGGGGACCGAACTCGGTTGCGTCCCGGGTGCCGGTCCACGGGGCAGGGGGCTGAGGGGGTGCCCAGCGTCGAAGGCCGGTCGGGGCGGCGGCGTACGGGATGCCTCGCCAGGAGCGGACGCCGTTCTGCTCGAGGCCGCGCACGGCGCCGCTGGTGGTGGGAACGATGAGGGGGTTCATCGGGATGTCCTGTTCGGTGGAGGGGCGGGGATCAGCTGAGCTGCCGGTCGCGGGTGTCCGGGGAGAGCAGCGCGGCGACGAGCCCGATCAGCACCGTGACGATCATGTAGATCGTGAAGACGGTGGTCCGGCCGGACGAGGCGAGCCAGGTCTGCAGGTAGGGCGCCGTCCCGCCGAATGCGGCCGCGGCCAGCGAGATGGGGACGCCGATGCCGGTGGCGCGCACGTCGGCCGGCAGCAGCTCGGCGAAGTACGCCGGGACGACGGCGGTGGCCAGGGCCAGGAAGACCAGCGCGATCGACATCGCCAGGGCCAGCTGCCAGGCGTGCGGACCGAGCAGCCAGGTGATCGGGAAGGCGATGATCGGGAAGCCGATGCCGTACAGCAGGAAGTTCGTGCGCCGGCCGATCCGGTCGGACAGAGCGCCGGCCGCCACGAGGGCGACCATGAAGACGACGTTGGCGACCACCGACGCGACCAGTGCAGACGTCGGGTCGACGCCCTGGACGCTGATCGCGTACGCCGGCGCCGCGACGGCCCACGTGTAGTAGGCGACGCTGCCACCGATCTGGAGACCGGCGAGGCGGAGGACGGTGCCGCGGTGGGTCCACAGACCCCGGGCGATCGAGCGGCGGCGGCCGCTGGCCTGCACCTCCTCGAACTGCTGCGTCTCGCGCAGGTTGCGGCGCAGGTACATCGCGTAGAGACCGAGGAGGCCGCCGATCACGAAGGGGATCCGCCAGCCCCAGGTCGCCATTGCCTCGGCCCCCACGCCGGCGGAGAGCCCGGCGCCCAGCAGGGTGGCGGTCAGGACGCCGATCGTGACGAACACGTAGAGGCTGCTCGACCAGAGGCCGCGGCGCGCGGGCGGCGCCATCTCGGCCACGTAGGTGTAGGAGGAGGCGACCTCTCCGCCGTGCGCCAGCCCCTGGATCAGGCGCGCGACCAACAGGATCGCCGAGGCGAGCAGGCCCACGGAGCCGTAGGTGGGGGAGAGGCCGATGAGCAGGCTGCCACCGGCGACGAGCATCATCGCGGTGGTCAGTGCCGCCCGGCGGCCGAACCGGTCGCCCAGCCAGCCGAACAGCACCCCGCCGACCGGCCGCATGAAGAACCCGACGGCGAAGATCGCGAGCGTGGCCAGGATCGAGGACGTCGGCTGCGTGGGGTCGAAGAACTGCCCGGCGAAGAACGGCGCGAAGATCGCGTAGATCGTCCAGTCGTACCACTCGAGCGCGCTGCCGATGCCCGCCCCCAACACGGCGCGGCGCTGCTCGCGCCTCGTCGGTGGCGCGGTCGTCGTGGAGACGGGCCCGGTCGTCGGCGTGGCCTCGCTGAGCTGGGTCATGCCTGTTCCCTTCCTCGGCCCGTCCGGCGTGACGGGGCTCACTGGAAGAGTCCGGAGACGGCGAGATGTCGACAAGAACGCTTGTCGATGTGGCTGATTCGGCCAACAATCTGGCGGATGGTGACACCGTCGGGGGTGCTCGACGACCTCGACCGGCGCATCGTGGCCGCCCTGCAGGTCGACGGTCGCGCCTCGTGGCGACAGATCGCCACAGCGCTCGACGAACCGGAGCGGACCGTCGCCCGCCGCGGGACCGACCTCCTCGCCGAGGGCCGCGTGCTCGTCCGCGGGCTGCCCGACCCGCGGCGCGCCAGGGGAGCCGACCAGTACGTCTTCCGCGCCACGTGCACCCCCGGCACCGCGGCGATCGCGGCGGTGGCGCTGGCCCGCCGGCCGGAGACGCTGTACTCCTACGTCCTCACCGGGTCGGCCGACTGCGCCGCGGAGCTGTCCTGCCCGCCGTCCCGGTTCGCCGAACTGCTGACCCGCGAGCTCGGAGGCATCCCCGGCGTCGCGGCGGCTTCCACCTATCCCGTGCTGCACTACTTCCGCACCATGCACGAGTGGCGCCCCCCGATTCTCACCCCCGAGCAGATCGCGGAACTGACGCCGGAGGCGCCGCCGGTCGCCGCGTCACTCGACGCGGACCCGGTGGCGCTCGGGCCGGAGCAGCGCAGTGTCCTGCGGGTACTCGCCCACGACGGGCGCGCCACCTACGAGGAGATCGCCCGGCTCACGGGCGTGTCCCTGCAGACCGCCCGCCGGCGGGTCGCTCAGCTGCGCGCGGAGGGTCTGGTGCATCTGCGCGCCATCTTCGAACCGGCGATTCTCGGCTTCGGTACCGAGGCCCTGCTCTGGGTGCAGGCATCCTTCGGGGACGTCGCGGCCGTCGGAGAGGAGCTGATCCGGTCGTCCGCCGTCCGCTACGCCTCCGTCCTGGCCGGCGATCGGCAGCTGCTCGTCGACGTCGTCGCCCGCGACCAGCCGGAGCTCTACCGCTACCTCCAGGAGGCGTCGTGGGTCGCGCGCGCCGCGTCCATCGAACCCTCGTTCGTCGTGGAGGCGCTCAAGCGCAGCGGCACGCTGACCGGATCGGCCCGGGTCGACGACCTGATGGCGCCACTCTGAGCCGGCCGTCGGCCGCGCCGGTGGCCGTTTCTGCCAGAAGCCGGGCACGGTCTTCCCCACCGCGGCGGCCCTGACGAGTCTCGGGCTCGTGACGGAGAACGAAGTCCACGCTGTGGCGACCGAGGAGGTCGCGGCGGTCGTCCGGGCGCACGCGCTGCAGTTGGAGGCGGCGTTCAGGCGCGGCGACGCCGCCGCGGTCGGCGCGTGCTTCGCCGCGGACGCCGTCCTCGTTCCACCCGATCGACCTCCGGTGTGCGGGCGCCGAGCGATCACCGGGTTCTGGGCACAGGTCATGGGTCGACCGGGTGCGGCGATGTCCCTGGTGGTCGACCGCGTCGACGTCGTCGGGAACCTGGCCACGGCGACCGGCCGCAACCTCCGGTCCGGGCGCCCGGAGGATGCCAGCGACTTCGTCGCCGTCTGGCGGCGGACCGCCGGTGGGTGGGCCCTGGTGTCGGACGTGTGGGAGCCGGCCTCCCGGGGGTGGCAGGCCGGCGGTGACGCCCGCGACGGTGGTCAGCGGGGGCGCTCTGCGGAGGGGCTCAGTGCTGTCGGGCGTTGCTCAACAGCGTGAGGAGTTCGCGCAGGCGTTCCAGCGATGCGCGGGTCGCGTCGGGGCGCCCGAGGGCGGTCTGCTGGAAGACGAGGCCGTCCAGTGCGGAGAAGACCAGGTGCACGAAGGCGTCGTCCGAGTCGATGCCGGCCCGCTCCAGTTCGACCCGGAGTGCCTCGTGGTAAGCGGCGTAGATGGCCTCGACGTGCGGGAGCAGCTCCGGCCGGCGGCGCGCTTCGAGGATCAGCTCGTACTGGAAGGCCTGGGTGCCCGGATCGCCCTGGACCAGTTCGGCCAGGCCGGCGAACAGGCTCTCGATGCGTCCGCTGCCGGGGTCTGAGGTGATGGCCGGGATGCTGCTCTGGAGCGAGTACTCCAGGGCGGCGTGGATGAGGGCGTCGCGCGTGCCGAAGTGGTGGGTGACCAGTCCGTGGGTCACGCCCGCTTCGTGGGCGACCGCCCGATAGGTCAGATTCCGCAGGCCCCGTTCGGCGACCACGCGGACCGCAGCCGCCAGCAGCGCCGGCCGCCCCTGTCCGTACGCGAGTGTGCGCTCCTGCATGACCCTGTCAGGCGCGGACATGTCACCTCGTTCCGGTCGGTGGGGGTCAGGGTACTGACCCGGCCCGCCACCCTCGCTGCGCCGCTGGGGCCGCGTGCCGGGTCCGTGGAGGCGTCCCCGGTCACGGGGCCGAGTCGCGGACAGTCCGATCGTGACCATCATGGAGACCAAGAACTAGCCACTTGACTAGTTTCGGTCCGTGGGCCATCTTCTCTGTGTCACGGCTCACAAGGCATGGAGACCGGGTGGCCACAGCGCAGCCCACCCGGTCTCCCGACACGACGCACGAGCTCCGCCGGCGGCACTCAGACCTCTTGCTCGCCAGCTCCTGCTCCCCGTTCCGGCTCCTCCTGTCCGGCCGGGGACGACGCCAGAAAGGTCCTGTCCATGGACACCCCAATGAACGTCATCGTGGTCGGTGCCGGCTTCGCCGGACTGGTCGCCGCCCGAGAACTCGGCGCGGCCGGTCACCACGTGACCGTGCTCGAGGCCCGAGACCGCATCGGTGGCCGCACCTGGACCGACGAGAGGCTCGGCACGCACCTGGAGATCGGCGGGACGTGGGTCCACTGGCTCCAGCCGCACGTGTGGGCCGAGATCACCCGCTACCAGCGGCAGATCGTGCGCAGTCCGATCCCCGAGCACGCCTACTGGATCGCCGACGGCAAGCTCGTCGAGGGCTCACCGGAGGAGCTCGCCGAGCGGGGTGCCCGCGCCCACGAGGCCGCAGTCGCCGGCTCCCGTGAGTTCTTCCCGGAGCCGCACGACGTCCTCGCGGTGCTCGACGCCACCGACGAGGAGGGGCGGAAGCGGCGCGAGGAGCTCCTCGCCCTCGACCAGCTGCCACTCGCCGAGCGACTGCGGCAGGCGGGCCTGAGCCAGGAGGAGATCGACCTCGCCGGCACCTTCTGGACCGCGTGCTTCAACGGCAGCTCCGAGACCGGGGCGGCGACGATGGCGCTGCGCTGGTTCGCGCTGGCCGGGCACGACTTCGATCTGCTCAACGACACCACCCTGGCCTACAAGCTGGTCGGCGGGATGCGCGGGCTCTACGAGCGGATCGCCGCCGACGTCCCGGGCACCATCCGGCTCGGCACCCAGGTGGAGACGATCACCTACCGCCAGGACGGCGTCTCGGTGCAGACCACCGACGGCGCCACGCTGGAGGCCGACGCGGTGATCGTCACCGCGCCGGTCAACGCGCTGCGCGGCATCACGTTCGACCCGCCGCTGCCGCCGTCCGAGGCCGAGCTCGTCGAGACGGGGCTGAACTCGACCGGTCTCAAGCTCTGGGCCAAGGTGCGCGGGCACCACAGGTTCCTCGCGCAGGCACCCGAGGGGCACCCGCTCACCTTCGCCTGGCCGGAGTACTTCCTCGACGACGACACCAGCATCATCGTCGGCTTCGGGCCCGACGCGACCGCCCTGGACGGCAACGACGCCGCCGCCGTCCAGGAGGTCCTCCGCTCCTGGCTCCCCGACATCGAGGTCGTCGAGTCCGTGACCCACGACTGGGTCGCCGACCCGTTCAGCCAGCAGACCTGGGCCACCTTCCGCACCGGCCAGCTCACCGGCCCGTGGCCGCAGCTGCGCCGTCCCCACGGCCGGCTGCTGTTCGCAGGTGGCGACTACGCCGCGGGATGGGCCGGCTTCGTCGACGGCGCCATCCAGAGCGGCATGGACGCCGCCGCCACGGTCCGTTCCTGGGCCGATCCGACCGGCACCACCCCCACCTCTCAGAACGAGGAGAAGGACATGACCAGCACCGTCCCCCAGGCCACCGTCGACCCCGAGACGTGGGAGCCCTTCGTCGTCCAGGGCCACGAGATCGGTGAGGTCCACTGGCTGGTCCAGAGCCAGCGCCCGCAGGGTGTCCTCGCCGCCGGCATCTGGCGCATCGGTCCCGAGGAGGGCGCCGAGCTGCCGTACGCCGTCGCCGGCAGCGAGACCATCCACGTGCTGGAGGGCGAGGCCGAGCTCGAGACCCCCGCGGGGGAGAAGATCCGGCTCACTCCCGGCGACGTCGTCTCGCTGCCCGACGGCTTCACCGCCACCTGGCGGACCCTCTCGCCGTTCAAGAAGTTCTTCGTCGTCGCCTGAGCTGTCGGACCAGGGAACGGAGGAGCGGCCACCGGCCGTTCTCTCGCCGTCCCGTTCTGCGACGTGCACCGGCTCCGCGACGGTCGCATCACCTCGACGATCCGGTACTGGGACCGGGCGAACGTCGTCCGAGCCCTCGGCCCCGGATGAGCGTTGTCCGGGCGCGAACGCAGATCGCGCCCGGACACCGCCGAGGCTGGCGCACGACGGCCTGCTCGCGACGTCGAGCACCAGATCTGCCGACCGCTCACCGCGGTCGTGCCGTCGCCCTCGGCGGGGACGCCAACACCACACCCGGCGCCTTGCGGCCGTCCCGTGTCCACCCACCGCGGCATGCTCGCCGCACACCCGAGGGGCACCGATGGCTACCTCCCACCAGCGTGACGCAGGCCGTCTTCGCCATCCTGCTGGTCATGCCCTTCGCCCTGACCGGGGGCGAGCGGGAGGCGCAGTGCTGCTGCCAACTCGTCGACGAGCAATCGAGGCGTGCCTGACGGAAGCCGCTCGCTGCTCGGAACCGACCTCGGTGGGGTCGTTCCGCGAAGTCGACCGTGGAGCCGTGCTCGCTTCGTCCTGGAGTTGGTGGCGCACGCCCACGACGTGGCCGGCGGCACCGACCAGCGCCAACCGCTGGATCAACGGCTCGCCGAAGCGGCGCACCCGGGTGGCCGAGCAACCCGTCCCACCGCCACTCCGGGGGACCCGTGGGTCCTTCGCCGCTCCGGTGCCCACTCCTTCCGGCGCCGACGCCTTCGTGCGCCTCGCCGCGGTCCTCGGACGCCGACGCTGACTACTCCCGGGGCTGCGTGCGCCGCCTCACCGTCCCCGCGGTGGGACGTCGCCCGCCCCGGTGCGCTCGATGCGGGCCTGCAGGGCCTCCTCGCTCAGAACCACCTGGCCGGTCGTGCCCCGGCCGAGCAGCCGCCCCTCGGCGTCCACGGCGGTGCACTCGCAGGTCAGCCGGTTGCCGCGGTGCTCTCGGCAGCGGGCGGTCACCCGCACGACGTCGCCGACCCAGGCCGGCGCGAGGTGCTCGACCGACAGCGAGCTGCCGATGCCGGTCTCGCGGGGGTCGAGGTAGCGGAGCAGCAGCTTCCGGCCGGCCTCCTCGAAGTGCTTCGCCATCGAGTAGGTGGCGTACACCGGGTGGACCGGGCCCAGCTCGTCGAAGCGGACGGTCATCTCCGGCGTCACCACCACCTCGAGGACGGCGGACTCACCGGCGGGGACGGGTCTCACGCGGGCACCCAGCGGGCCGGCCGCTTCTCGCGGAAGGCAGCGATGCCCTCCTGACCCTCCTCGCCGGCGAACAGGCGCGCCGACAGCTCCAGCAGGTCGGGGAACCGCTCGGCCAGGGGCCCGGTCCCCGCGGCGCGCAGCAGCCGCTTGGTCTCGGCCAGGGCCCCTGGCGCTCCGAGGCCGAGGGCCTCGACCTGCGCGGCGACGCAGGCGTCGACGTCGTCGGCGGGGACGACGAGGTCCACCAGCCCGCCGGCCAGCGCGAGCGAGGCGTCGAACACCTCGCCGGTGAGCAGCAGCCGGTGCGCCACGTTGGGCACCATGCGGGGGAGGACGACGGCGGAGATGACCGCCGGGGCGATCCCGATCCGGACCTCGGTGAACGCGAAGGTGGCCGTTTCGGCGGCGACCACCACGTCGCAGGCAGCCAGCAGGCCGACGCCGCCGGCGCGCGCGGGGCCGCGGACGACGGCCACCACCGGCTTGGGCGAGTTCCAGACCAGCTCCAGCAACGCCGGGAACTCGTTGACCCCCTGGTTCTCGGCGGTGCCGCCGGCGGCCTCGGCCAGGTCCATCCCTGAGCAGAACACCCGGCCGGTGTGGTCGAGCGCGACAACGCGTACCGAGTCGTCGGCGATCGCCTCGGTCAGGGCCGAGCGCAGCTGGGCGCGCATGGCCCGGGAGAGCGCGTTGCGGTTGGCGGGGGAGTCGAGCACCAGCGTGGCGACCCCGCGCCGGCGCTCGACCTGCAGGACCCGGTCGCTCATCGGGCTCAGGCGTCGAAGTCGACGGTGACGGCGTCGGACAGCGGCACCGTCTGGCAGGTCAGCACGTAGCCGGCCGCGACCTCCTGGGGCTCGAGGGCGTAGTTGCGCCGCATCTCCACCTCGCCGTCGGTGACCCGTGCCCGGCAGGTGCCGCACACCCCGCCCTTGCAGGCGAAGGGCAGGTCGGCCCGCACCCGCTGGGCGGAGTCCAGCACGGTCTCGTCCTTGGGCAGGGCCAGCGTCGTGGACCGTCCGTCGAGGACGACGGTGACCTGGCTGCTCGGGCCGGTGACGGTCTCCTCGTCGCCGCGGACCGGCTGCGGGGGGACGTCGTCGACGTAGAACAGCTCCTGGTGCACCTTCTCGGCCGGCACGCCGAGCTCGGCCAGGACCTCCCGGGCGTCGCTGACCATGCCGTGCGGACCGCACAGCCACCAGTGGTCGACGTGCTCGGCGTCGACCAGGTTGTCGACGAGCGTGCGCAGCCGGGGACCGTCGAGCCGGCCGCTGGTCAGCTCGGCGTCCCGGGGCTCGCGGGAGAGGACGTGCACCAACTGCAGGCGGGACCCGTAGGCGTCCTTCAGGTCGGCGAGCTCGTCGGCGAACATGACGGTGTTGGTGCGCCGGTTGCCGTAGAAGACGGTGACGGTGGACTCCCCGTCGCGCAGCACGCTGGCGGCCAGCGACAGCGCCGGGGTGATGCCCGAGCCGGCGACGACGAAGACGTGGTCCGCCGGCGTCGACAGGTCGGCGGTGAACGTCCCCGAGGGCGGCAGCACCTCGATCGCGTCGCCGGGCTTCACCTGGTGCACGAGGTAGGAGGAGAAGAAGCCGCCAGGGACCTCGCGGACGCCGACCCGCGGAGCGGCACCGACCGGCGCGCAGATGGAGTAGGAGCGGCGCTCGTCGCGGTCGCCGTCGACCCGGCGCAGGGTCAGCGCCTGGCCGGGCTGGAACCGGTAGTCCTCGGCCAGCTCCGCGGGGACGGCGAAGGTGACCGCGACCGCATCGTCGGTCAGCCGTTCGACCGCGGCGACCGTCAGCGGGTGGAACTGCGGCCGCCGCCGGCGGCGGGCAGGGGCGGACTCGGCGGCAGGGGCGGTCGCCGTCATCAGATCTCCTTGAAGTGTTCGAACGGCTCGCTGCAGCTGCGGCAGCGGCGCAGGGCCTTGCAGGCGGTGGCGCTGAACTCGCTCTGCTCCACGGTGTCGGGCGAGCCGCACTGGGGGCAGGCGGCGGTGCGGCGCGTCGGGCCCAGCTGCAGCGGGATCGGGCCGGCGGACCGGACCGGCGCCGTCCCCGGCGGGGCGATGCCGCCGGCGGCGAGCTTGCGGCGGCCCTCGGGGCTGATCCAGTCGCTGGTCCAGGCGGGGGAGAGCACGGTGCGGACGTCGACGTCGGGGAAGCCGGCCGCGTGCAGGGCGTGCAGCAGGTCGGCGCGCATGACGCCCATAGCCGGGCAGCCGGTGTAGGTGGGCGTGATCTCGACGACGACCGTGCCGTCGTCCCCGGTGCGGACGTCGCGGAGCACGCCGAGGTCGGCGAGGGTCAGCATGGGCAGCTCGGGATCGGTCACCGTCCCGGCCACGGCTCGGGGGTCGGTGGTCATGGTCCCCGCGGTCACCAGGTCGCCGCCGGGTGCTGCCGGGCCAACCCCTGTAGAGAGTCGAGCAGCTCCGCCAGCTCCGGCCCGTGCTGCCCCAGCCGCCCCCGGGGCGGCGCGTCGGCAGGCCAGTCGGGCACGGCGAGCGTGGCCCGCTCGAGCACCTGGGTGAGCACGTCCCGGACCTCGTCGCGGACGTCGGCCGGGTCGACGCCGACGCCGGCCACGGCCAGCCGGGTCTCGACGTCGGTCGCGGTGAACAGGTCGGCCAGCAGTGGCCAGACCGCGGCGACGCCGTCCTGGGCGCGCCGGTGCGACTCCTCCGTGCCGTCGCCCAGGCGCAGCACCCAGCGGGCCGCGTGGTCGCGGTGGTAGGTGAGCTCCTTGACGCCCTTGGTGGCGATGGCGGCGAGCACCGGGTCTCGGGAGTCGCGTAGCCGGGCGAAGACCGCGAGCCGGACCGAGGAGGCCACGAGCAGCCGGATGATCGTCCGGGCGAAGTCGCCGTTCTCGGCGACGACGAGCCCGGTGTTGCGGAACTCGTCGGCGTCGCGGAAGTACGCCAGCGCGTCCTCGTCCGGGATCGAGTCGGTCGCCCGTTCCCGGGATCGGCCGAGCACGCCGACCGAGCCGGCGCGGGCCAGCAGCAGCCGGGCCTGGCCGAGCAGGTCGAGGCCGATGTTGCCGATGGCGACCTCCTCCTCGAGCTCGGGTGCGTTGGTGATCCACTGCGTGAGCCGCTGGGCGAGCACGAGCGCGTCGTCACCGAGCATCAGGCAGTAGGCGCCGAGGTCGGCGGGGTCGATGCCGTCGGGGACGGTGGTGTCGACCCCGGCCAGCGGTTCGTCGAAGCCGGTGCCGAAGGCCCAGTGCCCCGCGTCGTCGTGCGCGTTGGCCAGCGAGTCGTAGACGGTCTCTTCGTGCATGGGTTCCTCCGGGTGGAGTCGCTCGAGTGCGGAAACCGCCCTCGAGCGACTCCGCTCACATGTGGGGGACGTTCTCGGGGATGTCGTAGAAGGTCGGGTGGCGGTAGACCTTGTCGCCGCTGGGGGCGAACAGCGGGTCCTTCTCGTCGGGGCTGGAGGCGGTGATGTCGGCGGCCTTGACCACCCAGATGCTCACGCCCTCGTTGCGCCGGGTGTAGAGGTCGCGGGCGGCGTCGATCGCCATCTCGTCGTCGGGGGCGTGCAGCGAGCCGACGTGCACGTGGTTGAGCCCGCGCTTGCCGCGCACGAACACCTCGTACAGCGGCCAGTCGCGCTTGACGGCCCGGCGGCGGGTCTCCACCGGCACCTCGGGACCGGTCGGGATGGCGCCGTGGCCGCCCTCGGCGGTGACGTCCGTGGTGCTCACGCGGCGGCTCCCTCGTGCTTCGCGGCGTACGCGGTCGCCGCCTCGGTGACCCACGCGTTGTCGTCCCGCGCCGCCCGCCGGCGGCCGATCCGGACGGCGTTCATCGGGCCGCTGCCACTCACCACGCGCTTGAACTCCTCCCAGTCGATCGCGCCGAAGCGCCAGTGGCCGCTCGCCTCGTCCCAGGCGAGCTCCGGGTCGGGCAGGGTGACGCCGAGCGCCTCCGCCTGGGGCACGCTCATGTCGACGTAGCGCTGGCGCAGCTCGTCGTTGGTGTGCCGCTTGATGCCCCACGCCATCGACTGGGCGGAGTTGGGGCTGTCGGCGTCCGGCGGGCCGAACATCATCAGCGAGGGCCACCACCAGCGGTCGACGGCGTCCTGCACCATCGCCCGCTGCTCGGGGGTTCCGCGCATCATCGTCATCAGCAGCTCGTAGCCCTGCCGCTGGTGGAAGGACTCCTCCTTGCAGATGCGGATCATCGCCCGCGCGTAGGGGCCGTAGGAGGAGCGGCACAGCGGCACCTGGTTGCAGATGGCCGCGCCGTCGACCAGCCAGCCGATGACGCCGACGTCGGCGTAGGTGAGCGTGGGGTAGTTGAAGATCGAGCTGTACTTCTGCTTCTGCTCGATGAGCTTGTCGGTGAGGTCGGCCCGGTCGGCGCCGAGGGTCTCCGCGGCGGAGTACAGGTACATGCCGTGGCCGGCCTCGTCCTGCACCTTGGCCAGCAGCACAGCCTTGCGGCGCAGGCTGGGCGCGGCCAGCAGCCAGTCGCCCTCGGGCTGCATGCCGATGATCTCCGAGTGCGCGTGCTGCGCGATCTGCCGGACGAGCGTCTTCCGGTACCCCTCGGGCATCCAGTCCCGCGGCTCGATCCGGTGGTCGGCGGCGATCGTGGCGTCGAAGTGCTCCTGCAGCGCGGTCTCGTCGGGCGCGGGCCGTTCCAGGGTGGGCGCGGACATCTCGTCCCCTCGGGGTGTGACGGCGAACGGTCAATTACTGACCGGATGGTCGGTAATGAGTGTGCACGAGGCCGCTCCGCCGCACAAGCCCTCCGCCCGGAGTCGAACGGGGCTTGACAGCCGTACGCCGGAGGGGTTCATTACCTGACCATCCGGTCGGTATTTGGGGTCCCGCCCCGCCGATCGTCCGGCGACGATGCTCAGGACCACGGAAGGCCTCCGCCATGACGGTTGTGACCAGCGAGCCCACCCCGAAGCTGGGTGCGCGCCCAGACCCGGCCATCCTCGACCCGGCGGAGCGGATGTCCGTCGACGAACTGCGCACCCTTCAGCTGGAACGGCTGCAGTGGACCCTGCGGCACGCCTACGAGAACGTGCCGCACTACCGGCGGGCCTTCGACGAGGCCGGCGTGCACCCCGACGACTGCCGTTCCCTGGCCGACCTCGCCCGGTTCCCCACCACGAGCAAGGCCGACCTGCGCGACAACTACCCGTTCGGCATGTTCGCCGTCCCGCAGGAGCGGGTGCGCCGGGTGCACGCCTCCTCCGGCACCACCGGCCGGCCCACCGTCGTCGGCTACACCGAGCGCGACATCGACACCTGGGCGACGGTCATGGCGCGCTCCATCCGCGCGGCCGGGGGCCGGTCCGGGGACAAGCTGCACAACGCCTACGGCTACGGGCTGTTCACCGGCGGGCTGGGCGCGCACTACGGCGCGGAGAAGCTCGGCTGCACCGTCATCCCGATCTCCGGCGGCATGACCCCCCGGCAGGTGCAGCTGATCACCGACTTCGCGCCGCGGGTGATCATGGTGACGCCCTCGTACATGCTCACGGTCATCGACGAGTTCGAGAAGCAGGGGCTGGACCCCCGGAACAGCTCGCTGGAGATCGGCATCTTCGGCGCCGAGCCGTGGACCGAGCAGATGCGCCGCGAGATGGAGGAGCGCGCCGGCATCCACGCCGTCGACATCTACGGACTGTCGGAGGTGATGGGCCCCGGCGTCGCCCAGGAGTGCGTGGAGACCAAGGACGGCCTGCACGTCTGGGAGGACCACTTCTACCCGGAGGTCATCGACCCGCTGACCGGCGAGGTGCTGCCCGAGGGCGAGCAGGGCGAGCTGGTGTTCACCTCGCTGACCAAGGAGGCCATGCCGGTCATCCGGTACCGCACCCGCGACCTCACCCGCCTGCTGCCCGGTACCGCGCGACCGGGAATGCGCCGGATGGAGAAGATCACCGGCCGCACCGACGACATGATCATCCTGCGCGGGGTGAACCTCTTCCCGACCCAGATCGAGGAGATCGTCCTGCGCACCCCGGGGCTGTCCCCGCACTTCACGCTGGAGCTGACCACCCGCGGCCGCATGGACCACCTCACCGCACGGATCGAGGCCCGTCCCGACTGCCCTGCCGAGCGCCGTGCCGTCGCGGCCGCCGAGGTCACGAAGGCCGTCAAGGACACCGTCGGCACGAGCATCGAGGTCCTCGTCGTGGACCCGGAGACCCTGCCCCGGTCGATGGGCAAGCTCAAGCGGATCTACGACAACCGGGACCGCGCGTGACGTCCACGGCAGACCCCGCCCGCACCCGGCGCGGGCGCCCGGGCCACTCCCTGGACTCCCTGCTCGACGTCGCCGTCGCGGTGTTCAACGAGCGCGGCTACGACGCCACGAGCATGGAGGAGCTGGCCACGCGGCTCGGCGTCACCAAGTCCGCGATCTACCACCACGTGTCCAGCAAGGTCGAGCTGCTGCGGCTGGCGCTCGACCGGGCGCTCGACGCGCTGTTCGCCGTGACCGAGGAGCCCGGCGCCACCAGCGGGCCTGCCATCGACCGCCTCGAGCACGTCGTCCGCGGCTCGGTCCGCGTGCTCGCCGCGGAGCTGCCGTTCGTCACCCTGCTGCTGCGGGTGCGCGGCAACTCCCCGGTCGAGCAGGCGGCCCTCCAGCGACGTCGTCAGTTCGACCGCGTCGTCACCGACCTGGTGCGCGCCGCGGAGGACGAGGGCGACGTCCGCCCCGACGTCGACCCCGCCGTCATCAGTCGGCTGCTGTTCGGCACCGTCAACTCACTCACCGAGTGGTACCGGCCCGACGGCGGGCTGTCCGCCGTCGACCTGGCCGACGCGCTCGTCGCCACGACCTTCCAGGGTCTGCGCGCCCGGCCCGCCTCATCGCCACTGTCCTGATCCGATCCGTTCCTCCGCGGAGGAGCACCAGAGGAGTCCTCCGATGACCGCACCCCTGCTCCAGAGCCATGCCGCGGGCCGCTGGTACAGCGCGCCCGACGAGGGCACCCCCATCGCCGACGCCGTGACCGGGGAGACCGTCGCCCGGATCAGCAGCACCGGCCTCGACGTCCCGGCGATGCTCGACCACGCCCGGACCGTCGGCGGACCGGCACTGCGTGAGCTGACCTTCCACCAGCGGGCCGGCCTGCTCAAGCAGCTGGGCCTGCGCCTGATGGCCGGCAAGGAGGCGTTCTACGCGCTCTCCCGCCGCACCGGTGCCACCGACCGCGACAGCGCGGTGGACATCGACGGCGGCTTCGGCACCCTGCTGTCCTACGCGTCGAAGGTCCGCCGTGAGCTGCCCGACGACACCGTCGTCCTCGACGGCGCGGTCGAGCCGCTCGGCAAGGGCGGTACCTTCGTCGGCCAGCACCTGTACACGCCGATGCGCGGGGTCGCGGTGCAGATCAACGCGTTCAACTTCCCCGTCTGGGGGTTCCTGGAGAAGCTGGCGCCGGCCTTCCTCGCCGGCGTGCCGACGATCGTGAAGCCGGCCAGCCAGACCGCCTACGTCACCGAGGCCGTCGTCCGGGAGATCGTCGAGTCCGGCCTGCTGCCCGAGGGATCGCTCCAGTTGCTGGCCGGCAGCCCGGCCGGTCTGCTCGACGGCCTGGCCGGTCAGGACCTGGTGTTCTTCACCGGTTCGGCGGCCACCGCGCGCAAGCTGCGCAGCCATCCGGCGGTGGTGGCCAACTCGGTGCGGTTCAACGCCGAGGCGGACTCGCTCAACTGCTCCGTGCTCGGCCCGGACGCCACGCCGGACACCCCGGAGTTCGAGCTGTTCGTCAAGCAGCTGGTCACCGAGATGACGGTCAAGGCGGGCCAGAAGTGCACCGCCATCCGCCGCGCGTTCGTCCCGCGCCCCCTGATCGACGACGTCGTCGAGGCCACCCGGGAGCGGCTGGCGAAGGTCGTCGTCGGCGCTCCGGGCGCCGAGGGGGTCCGCATGGGGGCGCTGGCCAGCCTCGACCAGCGGGAGGAGGTGCTGCGTTCGCTCAAGGCGCTGCGCGGCGTCGCCGAGCTGGTCGCCGGGGACCCGGAGCACTTCGAGGTCGTGGGCGCCGATCGCGACCGCGGCGCGTTCCTGCCGCCGATGCTGCTGCGCTGCGACGACCTGGCCGCCGCCGAGCCGCACGACGTCGAGGCCTTCGGCCCGGTCAGCACGGTCCTGCCCTACGACGGCGTGGCTCAGGCCGTGGACCTCGCCGCCCGGGGCCAGGGCAGCCTGGTCGGCTCGGTGGTCACCCACGACCGGCAGTTCGCGCGGGAGTTCGTGCTCGGCGCGGCGCACGCGCACGGCCGCATCCTGGTGCTCGACCGCGACGACGCCAAGGAGAACACCGGTCACGGCTCACCGCTGCCGGTGCTGGTGCACGGCGGCCCGGGCCGCGCCGGGGGCGGCGAGGAGCTCGGCGGCATCCGCGGCGTGCTGCACCACATGCAGCGCACCGCCGTGCAGGCCTCACCCGACCAGCTCACCGCCATCAGTGGGCGCTGGGTCGCGGGAGCCGAGCGCCATGACGACGGCGTGCACCCGTTCCGCAAGTCCCTGGCCGAGCTCCGCATCGGTGACTCGGTCACCGCCGGGCCGCGGACGGTGACGCTCGAGGACATCGAGCACTTCGCCGAGTTCACCGGCGACACCTTCTACGCCCACACGGACGAGGCGGCCGCCGCGGCCAACCCGCTCTTCGGCGGCCGGGTCGCGCACGGCTACCTGCTCGTCTCGTTCGCGGCCGGCCTGTTCGTCGATCCGGCCCCGGGCCCGGTCCTGGCCAACTACGGCGTGGACGACCTGCGCTTCCTCACCCCGGTCAAGCCGGGTGAGGAGCTGACGGTCACGCTCACGGCCAAGCAGATCAGCCCGCGCGGCGGCGCCGAACACGGCGAGGTCCGCTGGGACGCCGTGCTGGTCAACGCCGATGGCAAGCCGGTGGCCACCTACGACGTCCTGACCATGGTCGCCAAGACCTGGCCTCCGGCGGCCTGAACCGCGCAGCGCCAGCTGCGCGGACGACCGGCCGGGGGGGGGGGGGGCGGCCGGCGGCCCCCCCCCCGGCGGCGGCGGCGTCTGCGGCGGACACTCACGGGGGGGGCGGGGGGCCCCCCCCCCCCCC
>NZ_JBJGYJ010000012.1:0-134697 GCF_054049935.1 Geodermatophilus sp. SYSU D00742 | reverse complement strand
ACCCCCGACCCCGAGCCCACCCCCGACCCCGAGCCCACCCCGGACCCCACGCCGACCCCCGAGCCGGAGCCGGAACCCGGGCCGACCACCCCGACCGAGCCGGATCCCGCACCCGAGCCGGCGCCCGAGCCGGTCCTCGAGCTGGGCACGGACCTGCTGTGATCGCCGACATCTGCGCGACGGGCACGCTGCCCGCCGCTGCCGCCACCGTGCGCGAGCTGGCCGGCGGCTGCCCGGCCGTGGTGACCGTGCAGGGGCCGGGCGGCACCGGGAAGACCCACCTGCTGGGCGAGCTGGCCGACGCGTGGCGGCGGGCGGGGCTCGAGGTGGTCGAGGGCGTTCCCGGGGACCCCACCGCACTGCCGGCGGAGTCCGCCGTGGTCGTGGACGACGCCCACCGCCTGTCCGGGCCGGCCGCGGCCGGGCTCGCCGCCCTGGTGGGCACGCCTGGCGCGCGGATCGCGCTGGCGTACCGGCCCTGGCCCCGTCCGGCGCCCCTGACCGCGCTGCTGCCCGAGCTCGGCGCCGACCGCCGCACCGTCGTCCTCGGCCACGCCGACCGCTCCGTGGTGCGGGGCTGGGCGCGGGAGCAGCTCGGCGAGGCCGCGACCCCCGACCTCGTCGACGCCGTCCACGGTCAGACCGGGGGCCTGCCCGCCCTGGTGCACCCGCTGCTGCGCGCCCTCGTCCGCCGCGGCGCCCCCCGTGGCGGGCGGTCGGCCCGGTCCGCCGTCCCGGAGGAGGTCGCCGACCGGGTCCGCGCGCAGCTCGCGACCGTCGACGAGGCGACCCGGGCGCTGCTGCACGCCGTCGCCGCCGGCGCACCGCTGGAGGACGACGTGCTCGGCGGCCTGCTGGACGTGCTGCCGGGTCACGCGGCCGAGCTGCTCACCGCAGGCCGGGCCAGCGGCCTGCTGCTGCCCGGCGGTGCGGTGGTGCCGCTGGTGGCCCAGCTGCTGCTGAGCGCGACCCCGCCCGACGTCACCCGCCGTACCCGCCGCCGGCTCCTCGCGCTGCTGGTCGAGCGGGGCGAGGAGCCGCTGGACCTCGCCCGCCGGCTGGCGGCCGAGCGCGTGCGCGACCCCCGGGCCGCCCGGCTGCTGGAGCGGCACGGCGAGGCCGCGCTGGCCGACGACCCCGCCCTGGCCGGCGAGCTGCTCGGAGCCGCCGCCCGCTCCGGCGCACCGGTGGCCGGGCTGGCCGCTCGCCGGGCACAGGCGGCCGCGCTGGCCGGGGACCTCGACGGCGCCCTCCAGTGGGCCGACACCGCCCTCGCCGACCCGGCGGCACCCGACCGCGCCCGCGCCGCGGGCGTCGCCGCGGCGGTGCTGGCCCAGCGGGGCCTGCTGGCCCGCGCGGCCACGCTGTGCCGGCTGGCCGGGCCGGAGCGGGCGGGGTCGGCGGCGCTGGCCCTGCTCGCCACCGGGGAGGCGGCCGAGGCGGGCGCCGTCCTCGAGGGGGCACGGACGGCCGGGAGCCTGCCGACCGTGCTGTCGGTCAGCGAGGAGCTGACCGCCCAGGGCGTGCTGCAGTCGCTGCGCACGGGCGAGAACGCCGCCGACGACATCGCCGCGGCGCTGTCCACGCTCACCCGGGCCGCCGCGCTGCTGGAGCCGGTGGGCCGCACCGCGCTGCTGGTCGACACCCCCGCGGCGCTGGCCGCGCTGGTGGCCCTGCACAGCGGGGAGCTGGGGGTCGCCGAGTCCGTGCTGCAGCGTGCCGTGGACGCCGACCTCGGGGGCGCGCCGTGCCGGCCGCGCCACCTGTTGCTGCTGGCCTGGATCGCCATGCTGGCCGGCCGGATGACCCGCGCCCGCGAGTACATGGCGATGGCGCAGGACCCGGCGCGCACGGGTGGGACGCAGGACCCGGCGCGCACGGGTGGGGCGCAGGAGCCCGCCGGGCAGCTCGAGCCGCGCGACGAGGTCTTCCTGCAGGCGCTGGAGGTCGGGCTGGCCCGCCGCAGCAGCGACGTGCCGGCCCTGGTGCGGGCGTGGGTGAAGGCGCGGGAGGCGGTGGTCCGGTACCCGGTCGACCTGTTCACGCTGCTGCCGCTGGGTGAGCTGGTGGTGGCCGCGGCCCGGCTCCAGGACGGCGACCGGCTGCGGCCGCACCTGGCCGAGGCGCAGGCCCTGCTGGCGCGGCTCGGGGACCCGCAGCTGTGGGCGACCTCGCTGCACTGGAGCGGCGCGCAGGCGGCGATCCTCACCGACGACCCGGACGGCCTGCGGCCGCACGCGGCGGCGCTGGTGGCCGCGGCGCGGACCAGCCCCTACGCGGCGACTCTGGCCCGGGCCGGGCGGTCGTGGATGCGGGTGCTGACCGGTGACGTCGACGCGGCGAGCGTGGTGACCGCGGCCGAGCAGCTCACCGCCGTCGGGCTGGGCTGGGACGGCTCCCGGCTGGCCGGGCAGGCCGCCGCGCGGGCCGTCGACCAGAAGGACCGATCGGTGCTGCTGGGCTGTGCCCGGTCACTGGCCGACAGCGCCGGGTGCGAGGCGGCTGCGGCGGTGCCGGCGCCCCGGGCAGCCGGGGACGTCGTCCCCGCGCCGGTCGCCGCGCCCGCGGTCCCGAGCGGGGTCCTCAGCGAGCGGGAGAGGGAGGTGGCGCGGCTGGTCGTGGCGGGGCAGACCTACCGGGAGATCGGCGGCCAGCTCTACATCTCGGCCAAGACGGTGGAGCACCACGTGTCGCGGATGCGGCAGCGCCTGGGTGCGAGCAACCGATCGGACCTGCTGGCCCGGCTCCGGGCCGAGCTGGCCGAGGGCGCCTGAGCCGTTCCCCCCGGCCCCGCGGGGCCGGCAGGAGGGTCTCCGGGCACGTCCGCGGACGTGCACGGAGGGTCGTTCAGCGGGAGAGGACGACGCAGGCGGGGCAGACGTCGCGGGCGGTCACCGGCCACACCTGCTCGACCTCGACCCGGGCCAGCGACCCGCACAGGGTCAGCTCGCAGGCGCCGTCCAGCTCGGCGGTGGGGCGGTGCAGCTCGACCGCGTGCCACAGCGCGGCGGTCGGGCCGTGGGCCCGGCTGCGGGCGGCGACGACGGTGGGGGCGAGGGTGCGGGTGCTCATGACCAGTGGGTCGGCAGACCGGCGGAGGCCCGACACGGCCCGGGCCCGGGGTCTCCCTCGGAGGGGTGAGCCGGGGCACCCGATCGCCGGTCGGGCGGGAGCCGGGCAGGATGCGGTCATGGAGGTGGTGACATGGAGCTGACCAAGCACGGCCACGCCTGCGTCGTCCTGAGCGAGGACGGCCGGCGGGTGGTCATCGACCCGGGGGCCTTCACCGACCCGTCGGCGCTCGACGGGGCGAGCGCGGTCCTGGTGACCCACGAGCACGTCGACCACTTCTCCCCCGACGTGCTGCGCGCGGCGATGGACGCCGACCCGGGGCTGGAGCTCTGGACGAACCGGTCGGTGGCCGGTCAGCTGGAGGGCCTGGGCTCACGGGTGCACGTGGTCGGCCACGGGGATGCGGTCACGGTGGCCGGCTTCGACGTGACCGTGCACGGCGAGCTGCACGCGGTGATCCACCCCGAACTCCCCCGGATCCCGAACGTCGGGTTCCTGGTGGGAGGGCAGGTGTTCCACCCCGGCGACGCGCTGACGGTGCCGGAGGAACCGGTCACGACGCTGCTGCTGCCGGTGCACGCCCCCTGGTCGAAGGTCTCGGAGGTCATCGACTACGTGCGGGCGGTGGAGGCCGACCAGGCGTTCGCCGTGCACGACGGGCTGCTCAACGACACCGGCCTCGGCGTCGTCGGCGGGATGCTGGGTGAGCGGGGGCCGGGCACGCCGACCCCCTACAGCCGACTCGCCCCCGGGGACTCGGTCGACCTCTGAGGTCGACCGGGTCCCCGGGGCGCCGGCTCAGCGGACGGCGCGGTTGCTGCGGCCGCCGAGGCCCTCGGCGACGCCGACGAGGATCACGGCAGCGACCACGGCCAGGATGAAGCCGAGGATGTTGAGCTCGAAGATGTCGCCGGTACCGATCAGGCTGGCGATGAAGCCACCGATCAGTGCGCCGACGACGCCGAGCAGCATCGTCGCGATGATGCTCATCCGCTGCTTGCCGGGCTTGATGAGGCGGGCCAGCGCGCCGATGATCAGACCGACGACGATGAGCCCGAGGATGTCCCAGATCATGGTGCTCTCCCTTGCGCTCGCAGGTCCGCCCTGGTCGGCGGACCTGATCGGCGAGGTGGCTACCCCAAGATCACTGCGGCACACCTGCCGGTCACCCGATCGTGGCCCTCACTCAGTCCCGGGACAACAGGTCCACGTGCGCGGGTAGCTTGTCGAGCTCGCCGTCGACGGTGCGCTGGACCATCTGCCGCACCCCGCTGCGCATGAGCCGGTGGGCCAGCCGGTTGCCGCCCTTCGGCTCGTGCGTGACGGTGATCGTGACGCGCGTGGCGGCCGGGCCGGCGTCGGCGAGCTCGATGCGGGTGGTCCAGGTCTCGGGCGTGAGCTCCAGCCGGGTGGTCACCGCGCACTCGGGCACCCAGTCGACGATCTCGCCCCGGGGCGCACCGGCCGGCGGTTGCGCACCGTCGTCCAGCCGGCCGGGCACGCAGACGAACGTCGTCCCGCGGCCCGGTGACCGGCTGCCGTCGACGACGTAGGAGACGTCGCAGACGGCGCAGTAGGGCGCGAGGACGGCCAGCGCCTGCCACACCCGCTCCCGGTCGTGGGGCACCTCGCGGGTGCCGCTGGCGGTGACCGGGTGGGGCATGGGACCTCCGGGGACGGCGGCGACCGGGGCGTTCCCGATCGCCGCCCGACGTTAGTCGGCCCCGACCCGCGGCCCACCGACCGCGAGCTCGGTGAGGACACCGCGTGCCGCGGCCCACCGCTCGGCGCCCACCCGCGCGGCCCACCGGCCCTCGACGACGGCCAGCCGTGCGCGCACCGCGTCGTTGACCTCCTCGCCCCGGGGGCTGAGCCGGACGAGCCGCGCCCGCCGGTCGGAGGGGTCCGGCACCACCTCGACGTAGCCACCCGCCTCCAGGGGGGCCAGCGCCTGGGCGAGCGCCTGCTTGGTCAGCCCGGTGTCCTCGGTGAGCCGGCTCAGCCGCTCCCCCTCCGGGGGCAGGAACGACAGCAGCCGGTAGTGCCGCGCTCGCAGGCCGGGGAAGCGGGCGTCGCTGAGGGCGTACAGCTCGTCGCGCAGGCGCAGCATCATCAGCTCGAACAGGGTCGAGATGAGCGGCTCCGGGCGGTCGTTGACAGCAGTGGACAAGCGGCTTCACCATCTCCTTGTCAGACAAGGTGCTTGACCATTTTCGCACGAGGTCCGCATGACGACCCTCCCTGCCATGTACCGCTGGTCCCTCCTCCTCCCGCGCCCGCGACACCCCTGGGGCCCGCGCCCAGCCGCGGCCCGCCCGGTCCGGTGACCGGCCTGCCCGGCGGCCTCGCCGTCGACGCACTGCGCGACGATCTCCGCCGCTGGACCCACCGCCCCGGCCTCGACGTCGACGCCGTGACGTGCACGCCGATCCCGCACCGCATCTCCGCGCCGACCACGCGTGCCCTCACCCGCGTCGAGGTGGCCGCCTCCGACGGCGCCGAGCTGCTGACGCTGCGACTGGTCACCAAGGAGCTGCAGGCGGCGCGGTACGGCCTGCCCCGGCAGATGCCGGACGACACCCGCGCCCACCTCGACCGCGTCATCCCCTGGCGCCTGGAGGCCGACGCCCTCACCGGTGACCTTGCCGGGCTGATGCCGCCCGGCCTGCGGATGCCGGAGGTGGTCGCCGTGCACGAGCGGGACGGCGACCGGATGACGCTGTGGCTGGAGGACGCCGACCCACTGGACACCCCCTGGACCGCCGCCGACACCGCCCGCGCCGCAACCGCCCTGGGCCGGCTGGCCGCCCGCCGGGTCGGCCGGCCGTCACCGCGCATCCCCGGGGGCGACGTCCTCACCGGGTACCGCGACGAGCAGCTCGCGACGTGGGCCGTGCCGTGGCTGCTGGACGACGCCACCTGGGACCACCCGCTGTTCGGCCTGCCGGAGGTGGCGACGCTGCGGGACGAGGTCTGCGCGCTGGCCCGCCGGGTCGTCGACGTCCACGCCCGGCTGGCGGCACTGCCGCTGCTGCCCGCCCACGGCGACGCCACCCCGATGAACCTGCTGCGCCCGCGGGCGCGACCGGAGGAGTTCGTGCTCGTCGACTGGGGGATGACCGGGCCCGCACCGGCCGGCTTCGACCTCCTGCCACTGGTGTTCGGCCGCGCGGAGTCGGGGCTCGGCCGACCCGAGGAGGTGCCGGCGCTGCTGGAGGTCGCCGTCCCGGCCCACCACGCGGGGCTGGCGGCCGAGGGCGTCGACGTCCCCCTGGCCGAGCTGACGGCCGGCGTCCTGACTGCGGCACTGCTGCGCTACCCGTGCACCACCATGCCGCTGTCACTGGTCATGGAGCCGGTGACCGACGCCACCGTGCAGCGGGCCCGGGAGCGCGCGGCGTTCGTGCGCATGGTCCTCGACCTCGAGACGGCGCCCTGACCGCCCCGCGGAGGGCCGGGATGGCCACCCCTGCCCTCAACGGCCGCCGACGGAGACCTCGAACTCCACCTGGCTCACGTCGGGGCGCAGCCGGGAGTAGCTGTGCACCTGGGGGTTCCCGGCGCTGTCGCGCACCGTCGTCCGGACGACGAGCAGCGGCGAGCCGGCGATGACGCCCAGCACCTCGGCCTCGTCCGGCGCCGCGGTGCCGACGTCGACCACGATCCGGGCGTGGGCGAGGTCGGCGGAGTACTCGCGACGGAGGAAGTCGTACAGCGATCCCTCGCTGAAGTCCTCCTCGGCGGCCCGCGGGTAGACCGACGCCGCCATGAAGCTGTGCGCGACGTGGTTGGGGGTGCCGTCGACGCTGCGCAGCCGGACCAGCTCGACCACGTCGGTGGCTGCCTCCAGGCCGAGTTCGGCCGCGATCGGGGGCTGCACGGGGACGATGCGCTGCGTGAGCACGGTCGTGCCCACCTGGGCGCCCTGCTCGGTCATCACCGAGTTGAACCCGGCGATGCGGTGCACGAAGCTCTCGCGGTACTCGTGGCGGATCGGCGGGCGGGTGACGTAGGTGCCCCGGCCCTGCTCGCGCACGAGGTGCCCGTCGGCCACGAGCCCGTCGACGGCCCGGCGCAGGGTGATCCGGCTGACCCCGTACTCGGCGCACAGCACCGGCTCCGGAGGGAGCACCGTGTACTCCGGGAGTGCGGACACCCGGCGACGCAGGTGCTCCCGGACCGCGAGGTACTTCGGTCCCGACACGGCGCTGGTCACGCCGCAAAGGTACTGGACGGGTAGACGTCTGGTCGTCTGAGACGTCTGTCTCACTGGGCCGGTGGAGCCGGCAGCGCCGCGAGCCGGCTGGTCGGGCGCACCCGGTGTCCCGCCCGTCCGCGACGCCGAGGTTGAGACGGAGACCACGCGGGTACGTGCGCGTCCCGCACCGTCGTGGCCGGAGGATGGTCGCTTGTGACCGAGCCGCAGGACCCGCGCGCCCGTCGGCGACAGGCGACGCACCGCCGCATCTACACCACGGCGATGCAGCTGTTCGCGGAGCACGGGTACGACGAGGTGACCGTCGGCCAGATCGCCTCGGCGGCCAAGGTGTCGGTACCGACCTTCTACGACCACTTCCCCAGCAAGGAGCACATCGTCCTGCCGATGCCGCAGCGGGGCGAGATCGAGCAGGTCCTGGCCGCCCACGACGAGGGGCTGCCCATCGCCGAGCGGATGCGCCGGGGCATCCTCGGCTGGCTGGGGAGCATCCAGGGTCCGGACCGCGACGAGCTGCTGGAGCGCTGGCGGATCGTGGTCACCACCCCGGGGCTCCGGACCCGCGCGGCGACGTTCGAGCGGGCGACCGCGGAGATGGTGCTCGGCGTCGTCGAGCCCGACAACCGGTCCGTCGTCCCCGACATCGTGGTGAACGCCAGCCTGTCGGCCTACACCCAGATCCTCGTCCGCTGGGCCGAGAGCGAGGGCAAGCTGCCGCTGGAGGACGTCGCCGAGCAGGTGCTGGCCGCGCTGCGCGAGTTCTGACCTACGGCGCCCGCAGCTCCACCACGGTCACCTCCGGCCGGGCGCCGATCCGCATGGGCGGACCCCAGTACCCGGCGCCCGGGGTGACGTAGAGCTGCGTGTCGCCCACCCGCGAGTACCCCTGCACGGCCGGCTGGTCCAGCCGGATCGCGTAGTCGAACGGCCACAGCTGCCCGCCGTGCGTGTGGCCCGACAGCTGGAGGTCCACGCCGGCGGCGCGCGCCTGCTCCACCATCACCGGCTGGTGGGCGAGCAGCACCACGGGGGTCGTGTCGTCGCGGCCGTCGAGCGCGGCGTCGAGGTCGGCGCCGTGCCCGGGCAGGCCGGAGCGGTCCGCCGTCCGGTCGTCGATGCCGGCCAGGTCGAAGGATGCGCCACCGCGACGGATGGCCACCCGCTCGTTGCGCAGCACCTGCACGCCGAGGGTGGGCAGGTGCCGCATCCACGCCCGGGTGTCGACGAAGTACTCGTGGTTGCCGGTGACGAAGTAGACGCCCTGGTCGCTCACGAGGTCGGCCAGCGGGGCGACGTCCTCCCGCAGGTCGTCGACCTCGCCGTCGACGAGGTCCCCGACGATGGCCACGACGTCGGGCCGCTGGGCGTTGACGATCTCCACGAGCCGCTCGAAGCGGCGGCCGCCGTAGGTCGCCGACAGGTGGCCGTCGGAGAAGGTGACGATCCGCAGGCCCTCCAGCGCCGGGTCCAGCCCGGCCAGGGTCACCGGCACGCGGCGGACGACGGGGGGAGAGTTGGCCAGGTACGCGCCCGTGCCCGCGGTGCCGAGGGCGACCGCGCCGGCGGTGAGCGCCAGCCCGCGGGCCACGAACAGCCGCCGGGACGGGTCGGCGACATCGCGGTCCTCGGGGACGGGGCTGCGCTGGGGGGCAGCACCGCTCGGCACGACCGCCAGGGCGGGCTCCTCCACGGTCGCCCGCCGGTCCCGGACCCACGGGCGGAGCAGCAGGCGCACCGGCTCGAGGACCAGCAGCGCCAGGAACGTGTAGAACGCGACGCCCAGCCACGGGAAGCCGGTCCAGGCCAGCACCGTGGCGAGGGTGGAGTCCTCACGGCGGAGGACCACCGCCGCAGCCGGCAGCAGGGCGAGGACGACGGTGACCAGCGTGAGCCGCCGGCGGAGCCGTCCGGGCCGCGTGGTGCCGCGCACCAGCCGCCACCACAGGTAGCCGTGCAGGATCAGCAGGGCGAGCAGCACGACCGTGCCGAAGCCGAGCAGGCCGAGGATGGACAGTGCAGACCTCGCTCATCCGGGGGTGGGTGGTACCGCCATCCTCCGCGAGACCGGTCAGCCGGCCCGGGACGCCGCGCGGACGGCCTTCCTCAGCGACGGCTCCGCCGCCCAGAAGCCGTCCGCGGCACGCGCCGCGCGGGCCTCCTCCAGGGCGTGCAACCGGCCCCAGGTCCAGGCGTTCTCGCCCGCCGCGAAGGCGGCCAGCCCCAGCCGCGTGCAGTACGCCCGGGTGACCACCGTGTCCTGGACGGTCCCGAGCATCTCCTGCACCTCCTTCACGGTGGTGACGAGGTGCTCCGCCGGCGTCCCCAGCACCCCGGCGGCGACCTCCGCGGTGTAGCGCACCCGCTTGGCGGCCTTCCGGACGGCGTGCAGGGCGTGCTCCCGCTCCGCGCCCTCGAGGGCCTGGGCCGCCGCGATCGCCCGGCGCAGCCGCTTGCCGGTCCGCCGGACCGCGTCGGCCGCCACCACCGGCGCCGGGTCGGTGGCGGCGCCGGTGAGCGGCGGGTCGGTCTGCAGGCCGTCCAGCGCGTCGAGCAGCCGCAGGTAGCGACGGTCGGTCAGCGCCCGGGTCACCGTCTTCGAGCCGGCCTCGTGGTCGGACACCGCGGTCTGCTGCAGGCGGGCGGCAACCGGGCCGAGCACCAGCTCGACCGGCTGCTCGGCGACCACCGCCCGCAGGTGCGCCAGCGCCACCTCGCCGTCCCGCGCGGCGGAGAGCTGCTCCCCCACCCACCGCAGCTCCTCGCGCAGCGGGTCGGTCCGCTCGCGGTCCAGCACGGGGCGGAAGGCGGCGAGGATGCTGCGCAGCCGCCGGCAGGCGACGCGGACGTCGTGCACCCCCTCCTCCTGACCGGTGCGGACGGCCAGGTCGGCCTCCCGCAGCGCGGCCAGCTGCGCGGCCACCGCGGCGAGGACGACGGCGCCGGCCTCGGGGGTCTCCGCGACCTCGGCCGCCACCGCCTCCCGCGAGTCGCCCTTGCCCTTCTTGCCCCTCTTCCCCTTCTTCGCCTTCCTCCCCGCCTTGCCCGTCCCGTCCGCGGCGCGCCCGGTCCCCGTGCCGCGTCGCGCGCCCCCACCGACCCCGTCGGCGCTGACCGTGGGGGCCGACGCGGCGGCGGGCAGCCGGCCGTCCAGCACCCGGCCGACCTTCGAGGGCACCGCGGACACCCGCGCCCCCGCGGCCACGAGCCGGTCGGTGAGGGCGTCGAGCAGCGCCACGTCGCCGCCGACCAGTTCGACCTCCACCTCCCGCCAGCCGGTGACGGTCGCCGGCTCACCCGGGCTCGCGGCCAGCGCCGTCCCGAGGACGACGTCGTCGGCCACCTCCGCCAGCACGCGCCCCTCGCCGTCGAGCAGGGGGTGCACCACGCGGCGGGTGCGCAGGGTCGCGACCGGTCCCGGGATCGCCGTCCCCAGCTGGCCGAGGACGGGCGCGAGCACGGCTCTGGGCACCGTGCGGGAGGCGCGGCCCAGCGGCTGGTGCAGCTCCCGCCGGGCGCCGGCCGCCGCGGGCAGCTTCACGTGCCAGCCCGCGTCGGCGCCACCGGTACGGCGGCGCAGCGTCACCCGGGAGCGGAGCAGGCGCAGGTCGGCGGTGTCGTAGTACGTGGCCTCGAGCTCGTGGGACTCCGGTGCCCCCACCGACGCGACCCCACCGACACCGGTCAGGTCGGGCAGCGTGAAGGACTCCTCGGCCTCGAACTTGCGCTCGATCTCCAGGTGCTCGGTGGTCACGACCGTCCACGGTAGGCCAGGTCCGGGCTGGTCAGCACGGCGTCGCGAGCACTCCCACCCGGGCGCGCGATGTTCACCGGGGGCCCCGGCTGGGCACGCTGACCGGGGGAGTGCCCAGTGCGGGGCCTCCTGACGAGGGGAGCCGGGCCCATGTTGAGCGAACGAGACCTGTCCGCGGCGATCGGGAGCGCCGCCTACGGCCCCGACGGCCAGAAGATCGGCACCGTCGAGCACTTCTTCACCGACGACCGGACCGGCGCCCCCACCTGGGTCGCCGTCTCCACCGGTCTGTTCGGCACCCGGCACTCCGTCGTCCCCGCCACCGAGGCGACCTTCGCCGACGGCGCCCTGCAGCTCCCGGTGACGCGGGACGCCGTGCGCAGCGCCCCGCAGGTCTCCGACGAGCACCTGGACCCCGACGCCGAGGCGCTGCTGCGCCGGCACTACGAGACCGAGGCCGCAGCGGGGCACGACGCGACGGGTGGCCCCGCTGGTCGCGACGCCGACGGTGCCGCCGGGGGCACGGGCACCGTCGGCACGGGCACCGCGGGGGCCGCGGGGGCCGCGGGCACGGGCACCGCGACCGCCGACCGGGACGGGGACACCGTGCGGGCCGACGCAGTGGGTCCCGCGGGCGGGGCCACCGTCCCCGTCGCCGGGCCGGCGGTGACCGCGCCGCCGGCCCGGAGCCCCGCGACCGCCCCGGCCCGGAGCCCCGCGACCGCCCCGGCCCAGGAGACCGACGGCGCGATGACCCGCAGCGAGGAGCAGCTCCGGGTCGGCACGGAGCGCGTGGCCACCACCCGCGCCCGGCTGGTGAAGTACGTGGTCACCGAGGAGGTGACGATCACCGTCCCGATCCGGCGGGAGGAGATCCGCGTCGAGCACGTGCCCGTCGACGCCCCCGACCCGGCGCCCGGGGAGTCACTGGCGGCCGACACCGACCGGCCCCGCGCGGCAGGTGCACCGTCCGGGGGCCCGGTCGCGACAGGGCTGCCCGACGAGATCGTGCTGCACGCCGAGCGGCCGGTCGTCTCGGTCGAGGTGGTGCCGGTCGAGCGGGTGCGGCTGCGCACCGACGTCGTCACCGGCCAGGAGCAGGTGACCGAGCAGGTGCAGCGGGAGCAGATCGTCGTCGACGAGGACCGCGTCCGCTGACGACCGTCGGACCGGGGGGCGCGGTCGCGGCCCGTGTCCCCGCGCCACCGCGCAGTGCGGGCGCGCCCCGCAGCCGAGCGGGGCGCGCCGGAGGTCGCTGACAGATCCGGAACGGCCCCGCCACGGTGCCGGGAGCACGGACGATCGTGCGGACCCTCGCCGAGGTGGTGGACCTGATGGCACAGAAGGCCGTGATCAGTCTGACGACCGGGCTCGAGGACCCGGAGCGCGTGACCGTGGCGTTCCTGGTCTCCGTCGGAGCCGCCGAACAAGGGCGGCAGACACTGATGTTCCTCACCAAGGAGGCCGTGCGGCTGGCCCTCGACGGCGTCGCCGTCGGCACGGCCTGCGAGGGCTGCCCGTCGCTGCCGTCCCTGCTGCAGCGGTACGCCGCGGCCGGCGGGCGCTACCTCGTGTGCCCGATCTGCTTCGACGCCAAGGGCCTGGACAAGGGCGATCTCATCGAGGGCGCCGAGCTCGGCGGCACCGTGCCCATGTGGCAGTGGATCGGCGAGGACAACGCCGTCACCTTCAGCTACTGACCCGCTGGTAGAGCGGATCCGTCGGCGTCACCCCGTCTCCGGTCTCCGGAGATCGGCGGCACCCACGGACCCGTCCGTCAGCGTCTGTCGGGCAGGAACTGCAGCTGCTCCCGCGTGGTGGCCACCTCGGCGGGGTCGACGTCGGCCAGCACGATCGTCTCGGCCCCGGCGGCGGTCGCGAGCAACTCCCCCATCGGGCTGACCACCATGCTGTCGCCGGCGTGCTCGGTGCCGTCGCCGGCCGGCCCCACCCGGTTGCAGCCGACCACGTAGGCCTGGTTCTCGATCGCCCGGGCCCGCAGCAGGGTCTGCCAGTGGTGCCGGCGGCGGGCCGGCCAGTTCGCCGTCACGAGGTAGACGTCGGTGTCCAGCGCCGCGGCCCAGAAGACGTCGGCGAAGCGCAGGTCGTAGCAGATGAACGGGGTGACCCGCAGACCGCCGATCTCCACCGTCAGCGGCTTCTCACCGGCGCGGAAGCGCTCGTGCTCGCCGCCGTGGGTGAACGGGTGCAGCTTGCGGTACCGGTGCACGGTGCCGTCGGGCCCGGCGATCACCAGCGAGTTGTAGGGCAGCTCGCCGTCCGGCGCGACCTCCGGGCAGCTGCCGGCCACCCACACCCCGTGCTCGGCCGCCTGGGCCTGGAGGAACTGCGACGACGGCCCGCCCTCGGGCTCGCCGATGCCGGGCGTCATCGTGAAGCCGGTCGAGAACGTCTCGCTCAGCAGGACGAACTCCGCGCCCGCGCCGGCCGCGCGGGCCACCTGCGGGGCCAGCCGCGCGAAGTTCGCCGTCCGGTCCTCCCAGACGATGTCGTGCTGTACCGCTGCGATCCTCACGACCCCATCCTCCCCAGTCGCTCCACCGCCTCACCGAGCACGGCGTCACCCTTGCAGAAGGCGAAGCGCACCAGGTGGCGACCCAGGTGCGCGTGCGCCGGGTCGTAGAAGACCACGGTCGGGATGGCGACGACACCCGCCCGCTCGGGCAGTGCCCGGCAGAAGGCCACGCCGTCCCCGTCGGGCTGCACCGGCCGGACGTCGACGGTCGCGAAGTAGGTCGCCTCCGGGCCGACCACGGGCAGCCCGGCCTCGGCCAGGCCCTGCACCAGGACGTCGCGGCGGTACTCGAGGTCACCGGCGATCCCGTCGAAGTACTCGTCGGGCAGCCGCAGCCCGGCCGCGACCGCCGGCTGGAAGGGGCCGGCGTTGACGTAGGTGAGGAACTGCTTGGCGGTCCGGACGGCGGACACCAGCTCGGCCGGGCCGCAGATCCAGCCGACCTTCCAGCCGGTCACGTTGAACGTCTTGCCCGCGCTGCTGACCACCAGGGTGCGCTCCCGCATGCCGGGGAAGGTGGCGAGCGAGGCGTGCCGGCTGCCGGAGAACACCAGGTGCTCGTAGACCTCGTCGGTGAGCACCAGCAGCTCGTGCTCCATCGCCAGTGCCGCCAGCGTGCCGAGCTCCGCCCGGGTGAAGACCTTGCCGGTCGGGTTGTGCGGGGTGTTGAGCAGCAGCAGCCGGGTCCGCGGGGTGACCGCGGCGCGCAGCTCGGCGACGTCGAAGGTCCAGGCGCCGGAGCCGGACGCCGGGGGCCGCAGCGGCACCGGCCGCGCGACGCCACCGGCCATCGCGATCCCTGCGGGATAGCAGTCGTACATCGGCTCGAACAGGACGACCTCGTCCCCGGGCTCCAGCAGCGCCAGCAGCGCCGCCGACAGCGCCTCGGTGGCGCCCGCGGTCACCAGGACCTCGTCGGCCGGGGCGTAGGCGTGCCCGCCGAAGCGCTGCACGTGCTCGGCGACGGCCTCCCGCAGCTCCGGGATGCCCGGCCCCGGCGGGTACTGGTCGTGCGCGGTGCCGATGGCGGCCCGGGCGACGTCGAGCACCTCGGGCGGGCCCGGGTAGTCGGGGAACCCCTGGCCCAGGTTGATCGAGCCCGTGGCGACGGCGAGCGCACTCATCTCCGCGAAGACCGTCGTCCCGAAGCCCTGCAGCCGGGCCGACAGGTACGGCGCGCGCGTCATGCCCCCAGCCTGGCAGAAGCGGTTCCACGTGGAACGCCGGCCGCCGCAGGGGACGGCGGGACCGGTCGGCTCCCGCGCCGCGGTGTGCTCCCGGCCCGCCGGCGCGGCTCCCGCGGCTGTCAGCCGACGCGCACGTCCTCCATGCCCTCGACGCTGACGACGTCCCCCCGGCGGACCTGCCGCCCGCGCCGCTCCTCGGGCTCACCGTTGACCCGGACGGCGCCGGTGAGCAGGACGTCCTTCACCTGGGCGCCGGTCGGGACGGCGTCGACCAGCTTGAGCAGCTGACCGAGGCGGATGGACTCCTCGCCGGGCCGGAGGTCGACGGTGCGCACGGCGGTCATCCTCCCCCGACGACGGCCAGCTCGTCGCCGACGGCCACGGCGCCGGGCCGCACGACCAGCGCCGCGATCGCCAGCGTGCCGCTCCGCTCGCGGTGCACCGTCCGGAGCACCGACGTGTCCCGGCCGATGCCGCCGGGCTGCGGCCGGGTCACCATCACACAGCGCTCGATGGGCTTGACGACGTCCAGCTCGGCCCCGCCGAGCAGCACCCGCCGGCCGACCAGCGTGTCCTCCCCCTCACCGTCCAGCAGGACGTTGGCGCGGAACCGCCGCCGGTCCCAGGTGCCCAGCGTGCCGGTGGACACCAGCGAGACCCGGGTGCGGGAGCTGTCGTGGAAGGCCCCGCGGGCACCGGTGAAGGCGTCCCAGCCGTACTCGTCGTCGTCCTCGACCTCGAAGGGGTTCTCGTACCGACGGTCCCCGGGCGCGTCCGCCGCGGCCCGCAGCGTCACCGCGCGCCCGAGCCAGGCCGACAGCACGGCGTCGTCGGCGGTGACGGTGCCGTCGGGCAGGACGATCTCCACCTCGCCGTCGGCGCGCAGCCGGCCGGCGGCGAACAGCAGGTCGGGCACGCGGCGGGCGGTCAACCCCAGACCGGTGTCGACGTCGAACAGCGCCCACTGCCGGTCCCCGGCCAGCCCCTCGGGGCCGACGTCGCAGACGGCCAGCCGCTCACCCTGCAAGGACTTCACCGGGTACCGCCACAGCTCCGCGGCGCGCACGTCAGGCCTCCCAGCCCAGGGTCCAGGTGCCGGCCCACTCGGCACCTGGCTCGAGGACGACGAGGTCGACGCCGTCGGCCAGGGCGTTGGGCGGGCAGGTCATCGGTTCCACCGCCACGCTGCGCCGCCGCTGGCCCGCCGGCAGCGAGTCGCCGGTGAACACCTGCAGCCACGGCCAGGAGCGGTCGACGGCGAGCTCCAGGGCGCCGGCGGGGCCGGCCAGCCGCACGCGGGCCCAGCCGTCGGCGTCGCGGTCCAGGTCGGTGAGCGGGGTGTCCAGGGCCCGCTCGGCGATGCGGCCGACGGCGCCGTCGAAGGGCCGCCGCTCCCCCGTGGGCAGGCCGCCCTCGTCGACGACCAGCTCGGTGCGGGCGGGCAGGTGCAGCTCGGCATCGCCGACGCCGCCGTCCTCCTGCGCGCCGACGGCCAGGTAGGGGTGCAGGCCCGCGCCGAACGGGGCCGCCTGCCCCCCGGCGTTGCGCACCCGCAGCGTGACGGCCAGCCGGTCGGGGCTCAGCGCGTAGTCGAGCGCGGCGGCGAGCCGGAAGGGGTACCCGGGGCGCGGCTCGACGACCGTGCCGACGGTCACCGCGCCGGCCGACCGGTCGAGCACCGTCCAGGGCTGCCAGGAGACCAGTCCGTGCGCCGCGCTGGGCCCGGCCGGGCCGGCGACGTCCAGCTGCAGGTCGCGGCCCTCCCATCTCCAGCGGCCCGCGCGCAGCCGGTTGGGCCAGGGCAGCAGCACCCCGCCACGCCGTCCGGACGGCACCGTGCCGGCCGGGTAGCCGTCGAGGACCTCCCGGTCCCCCACCGTCAGGGCCCGCAGGCCACCGCCGCGCAGGTCGACGGCCAGCCGCGCGGCGCCGGCCGCCACCTCCACCTCGACCGGCTCGGTCGCCGGCCACGTCCCGCTCATGACCGCCACCCCACCACACCCCCGCGGGCGGGTGCGCGGGAACGGACCCGGCCGGTGGCCCGGAGCGGTCGTCCCCCGCGCCACCGCACGGGACTCAGGACAGGACGCGCTCGTAGTACAGCGAGCAGCCGGCGTCGGGCTCGCCCACGTAGGCCCCGAACGCCGGGATCGGCCGGTAGCCGGCGCCCTCGTACAGGGCGATCGCCTCGGGCTGCCGGGGCCCGGTCTCCAGCCGCACGGTGGTCCAGCCGCGCTCGACCGCGGCGGCCTCCAACCCCGCGAGCACCAGCCGGGACACCCCGCGGCCGCGCGCCTCGGGCACGACGTACATCCGCTTGACCTCGGCCACCCCGGGCTCCAGGGCCCGCAGGGCACCGCAGCCGACCGCCGTCCCGTCGGCGTCGCGGGCCACGAGCACCACGCTGACGTCGGCGGCCGACGGCGGCGTGCCCGGTTCCCCCGCGCCGCCGTAGCGCGCACGCAGCTCGGCCTGCTGCGCCGCGGTCAGGGCGCGGACCTCGGGGTCGTCCCAGGCGGCGGCGACGACGGAACAGGTGGACGCGGTCACCCCCGCATCCTCACAGGCTGATCCCGTGCAGCAGCAGGGCGGCGAGCTCGCGGTAGGCGGCCGCGTCGTCGAGCCCGGTGGCGCGGGCGGTGTCGCCGCGACCGATGCGGAAGACCAGGGTCGAGACGGTGTCGGCCACCAGCGCCGGGTGCACCTCCCGGAACCGGCCCTGCGCGACGCCCTCGGCGATGAGCTCCCGCACCCGCTCGGCGGCCCGCGCGGTGTTCTGCTCGTAGACCGTGCGCCCGGGGGCGAAGGAGTCCAGGTCGCGGTAGAAGGCCGGGGAGGCCGGGGCGAGGGCCCGTGCGACGGCGGTGAGGTAGGCGGTGACCCGCAGGGCGGGGTCCTCCTCGGTCGCCGTCCCGGCCTCGACGGCGGCCGTGGCCTTGCGGAAGAAGTGCCGGATGACCCGGGAGGCGAGCTGTTCCTTGCTGCCGGCCAGCGCGTACAGCGTGCTCTTGGAGCAGTGCAGCCGGACGGCGAGGTCCTCCAGCGTGAACCCCGCGAAGCCCTCGGCGAGGAACAGCTCCTCGAGCTGGTCGAGCAGCTCGGCCTGCCGGCGGGTCAGCCGGCTGCCGGGCGTGCCCACGATCTCCGCCACCACGGCACCTCCCGGCGAGCCAGCATCCACCTGGACGCGGAACAGTACTGTCGTACCGACAGCAGTACACCTGGCCGAGGGAGACGCCGTGCCGGTCGACCGCGAACTGCCCAGCCAGGAGGCCGCCGACCTCCTGGCCCTCACCCGTGAGATCGCCGACGCCGAGCTGGCGCCGAAGGCGGCGCAGTACGAGCGCGAGGAGCGCTTCCCGCGCGAGGTGTTCCGGCTCCTGGGCGACGCCGGCCTGCTCGGTCTGCCGTTCGGCGAGGACGTCGGCGGCGGCGGGCAGCCCTACGAGGTCTACCTCCAGGTGGTGGAGGAGCTCGCCGCCCGCTGGGCCAGCGTGGCCCTCGGGATCAGCGTGCACACCCTGGCCTGCTTCCCCATCGACCGCTTCGGCACCGAGACCCAGCGCCGTGACCTGCTGCCGGAGATGGTCGGCGGGCGGCTGCTGGGCGCCTACTGCCTGTCGGAGGCGCACGCGGGCTCGGACCCGGCGGCGATGCGGGCCGGCGCCAAGGCCACCGACGACGGGTGGGTGGCCCGCGGCGAGAAGGCGTGGGTGACCCACGGCGGGCAGGCGGACTTCTACTCGACCTTCCTCCGGACCCCCGACCACGGGGAACGCGGCATCTCCTGCTTCCACCTCACCCCCGACCTCGCCGGCCTCTCCGCCGCGAGGCCGGAGGAGAAGATGGGCCTGACCGGCTCGACGACCGCCGCGATCCGGCTGGACGACGTCCCGATCCCCGCCGACCGGCTCGTCGGTGAGCCGGGCCGCGGGCTGGGCATCGCCCTGGCCGCGCTGGACTCCGGCCGCCTGGGCGTCAGCGCGGTCGCCGTCGGCCTGGCGCAGTCCGCCCTGGACGTGGCGGTCGGCTACGCCCTCGAGCGGGAGGCGTTCGGCAAGCGGATCGTCGACCACCAGGGCGTGGCGTTCCTGCTGGCCGACATGGCCGCCGCCGTCGAGTCGGCCCGGGCCACCTACCTGGTCGCGGCCCGGCGCAAGGACGCCGGCAAGCCCTACGCCCGGCAGGCCAGCATCGCCAAGCTCGTGGCCACGGACGCGGCGATGAAGGTCACCACCGACGCCGTCCAGGTGCTGGGTGGCGCCGGCTACACGCGGGAGTTCCCGGTCGAGCGGTACATGCGCGAGGCCAAGGTCATGCAGATCTTCGAGGGCACCAACCAGATCCAGCGCATGGTGATCGGTCGGCACCTGGCCGCGGAGGCCGCCCCGCCCGCGGGCTGACCGCCCCTGCCGCCGGCTGACCGCCCCACCCGCCGGTGACCGCTGCGCCCCGGCGGGGTCGGCGGCGCACCGGCCCCGTCTCGTCGGCGGTCGGGTGCACCATCGCGCGCATGGCCTCGTTCTCCGACGTGGAAGCCGCCGAACCGGAGTTCGCCGCGCGGGTGCGGGCGGTCTTCGACGCCCACCGGCACAAGGTCCTCGCCACGCTGCGCGCCGACGGCGCGCCGCGGGTGAGCGGCATCGAGATGCAGTTCGTGGCGGGCGAGCCGTGGCTGGCCGGCATGCCGGGCTCGGTGAAGTTCGCCGACCTGCGCCGCGACCCGCGCTTCGCCCTGCACAGCGGCAGCGACGAGCCCGACACGTTCACCGCCGACGCCAAGCTCTCCGGCCGGGCGACCGAGGTGACCGACGCTGGTGAGTGGCGGAGGTACGCCGACGCAGCCGGGGTCCCCGGCGGACCGGGCGCCTTCGACCTGTTCCGGGTCGACCTCGAGCAGATGGTGCTCACCGCCCTGAACGAGGAGAAGACGGCGCTGGTCATCTCCTCGTGGCGGCCCGGCCGGGGGCTCACCCGCACCGAGCGGACCTGACGCGTTCCACGTGGAACGGGTGACGGACGTCAGTAGACCCTCCGGGGTGCCGCGGACGAGACTGGAGCCCCCGGAACAGGAGGGTCCCCGATGCCCGAGCCGCACCTGCGTGCCGCCGATGCCGACCGCGCGGCCGTCGCCGCCGAACTGGGCGAGCACATGGCCGCCGGCCGGCTGCGCGTGGACGAGTACGACGACCGACTGGCCCGCGCCTACGCCGCCCGCACCTACGGCGAGCTGGCCGAGCTCACCGCCGACCTGCCCAAGCCGGTCGCGCGCCGCGCCGGACCGACCACCCCCGCGCCCGCGCCGACCGGGCACGGCACCAGCCACGCCCACGCCTGGGGCGGCTGGTCCGGCGGGCCGTCGAAGGCCGCGGCCTGGCGCAACTGGGCGGCCACCGCCGTCATCGTGCTGACCGTCTGGATCGCCACCTCGATCGGCTCCGGTGAGCTGCTCTACCCCTGGCCGATCTGGGTCATCGGCCCCTGGGGCGCGGTCCTGCTCGCCCAGACGATCACCGGCGACCGCCGGGACGACGACGAGCGCCGCCGGCTGACCTGAGCCGTCCGCCGGCGGACCGAGGCGGCCACCCCGGCCGCGGAGCGGGGGCGGGGAGGGGCTCGAACGGGACGCGGCCCCGGGGTGGGAACCCCGGGGCCGCGTCGTCGTGCGGGTGGGCAAGGGGGGAGTTGAACCCCCACGTCCTCTCGGACACACGGACCTGAACCGTGCGCGTCTGCCATTCCGCCACTTGCCCTGGCGAGGAAGAACCCTAGCAGCACCTCGCCGGCCACCCGGGGCGGGGGGCACCCGCGCCCACGGCGGACGAGGCGCGCCCGGGGCGTCGTGAGGTCGCTGGCCGGTCCCCGGTCGCGTACCCGGCTACGATCAACGGTGGCAGATCGGGACGTCCGGGCGAGCGCAAGGGAGCGACTGTGGGTGTGCTGCAGCGCTTCGAGCGACGGCTGGAGGGCATGGTCGGGCTGGCCTTCGCCCGGCTCTTCAAGGGCAAGGTGCACCCGGCGGAGATCGCCAAGGCCCTGACCCGCGAAGCCGACGAGCAGCGCGCGGTGATGGGCGAGGGGCGGGTGCTGGCGCCCAACGTCTACGACGTCCGGCTCGGCCCCACCGACTACGACCACCTCGCCGAGTGGTCCGAGCAGCTCGCCGCCCAGCTCGCCGACATGGTGTCCGAGCACATCGAGGGCGAGGGCTACCAGGTCTTCGACGCCGTCCAGGTCCGCCTGGAGCGCGACGAGGCGCTGCCCACGGGGGTGTTCGAGGTCAGCTCGCACGTCGCCGACCCGGCGCGCCCGGGCAGCCGCGCCGACGACGTCCAGGCCCCGCTGCCCACCGGCGGCGTCCCGCCACTGCCCCCGCTGCAGGGCCGCGTGGCCACCGACACCGGGCGGCAGCAGCCGTCGTCGGTCGTGGGCCGGGCCGGCTCCCGACCCGGCACCACCCACGTCCTGCTGGTCGACGGCCCGGGCACCCGGCACGAGCTCACCACCGGGCGCAACGTCATCGGCCGCGGCACCGACGCCGACATCCGGCTGCCGGACACCGGGGTGAGCCGCAAGCACGTCGACGTGGTCCTCGACGGGGACACCGCGATCGCCGAGGACCTCGGCTCGACCAACGGCACCCTGGTCAACGGCCGCCGGATCACCCGGCAGCCGCTGTCGGACGGCGACGTCATCCGCATCGGCCACTCGGTGCTGGTCTACCGGCAGGACGGCGCGTGAAGCGGGTTCCACGATGACCGCCGAGATCGTGTTGCAGATCTTCCGCTTCGGCTTCCTGCTGCTGCTGTGGCTGTTCATCTTCGCCGCGTTCCGGGTGGTCCGCGCCGACCTGTTCGGTGGCCGGGCCGGCCGGGTGGCGTCGGTGCCCCCGCGCGCGGCGGCCGCCGGCAGGCAGAAGAAGAACCGCGGACCCAAGACGCTCGTCGTCACCGCGGGGCCGCTCACCGGCACCAAGATCACTCTGGGTGACCAGCCGATCCTCATCGGCCGCGCCGACGACTCCACCCTCGTCCTCACCGACGACTTCGCCAGCTCCCGCCACGCCCGGCTGACCAACCGCGGCGGCCAGTGGTACGTCGAGGACCTCGGCTCCACCAACGGCACCTACCTCGACCAGCAGCGGGTGCAGGGCCCGCTGCTGATCGGCCCGGGCCAGCCGATCCGCATCGGCCAGACGGCTCTGGAGCTGCGCTGATGACCCTCGTGCTGCGCTACGCGGCCCGGTCCGACCGCGGCCTGGTCCGGGGCAACAACCAGGACTCGGTGTACGCCGGGCCCCGGCTGCTCGCCGTCGCCGACGGCATGGGCGGCCACGCGGCCGGCGACGTCGCCAGCAAGGTGGTCATCGCCGCCCTGGAGCACCTGGACGACGACGCCCCCTCCGGCGACATGCTGCAGGCCATGCGCGAGGCCGTCTTCGACGGCAGCGAGCACCTGCGCGAGGTGATCCGCGAGTCGCCCCACCTGGAGGGCATGGGGACGACGCTGACCGCGGTCCTCTTCGCCGGTGGCCGGCTGGCCCTGTGCCACATCGGTGACTCCCGCGCCTACCTGCTGCGCGACGGCGTGCTGACCCAGATCACCCACGACGACACGTTCGTGCAGACGCTGATCGACGACGGGCGGATCACGCCCGAGGAGGCCAACCACCACCCCCAGCGCTCCCTGCTGCTGCGCGCGCTCAACGGGCAGGAGGTCGACCCCTACCTCTCGATGCGGGAGGCCCGCGCCGGCGACCGCTACCTGCTGTGCTCCGACGGGCTGTCCGGGGTCGTCAGCGAGGAGACGCTGGCCTCCGCGCTGGAGGACCCCGACCCGCAGTCGACCGCCGACCGGCTCGTCGAGCTGGCGTTGCGCAGCGGTGGCCCCGACAACATCACCGTCATCGTGGCCGACGTCGTCGAGGACGGCGGGCACGGCACGGCTCCGGTGGACCCCGTGGTCGACGGCGCGGCCGGCGACAACGTCGGCCAGCGCGAGGTCGACCCCCGCTCCGCGGCCGGCCGCGCCGCGCTGCACGACCCGCCACCGGCCCCGCCGGCACCCCCGCAGATGGCCTCCGCCCCGCCGCCGCGGCGCGGCCGGCGCCGTCTGCTGTGGGGCCTCGGTGCGCTGCTGCTGGTGCTCGCGGCCGCCGCCGGCGCCTACGTGTGGCTGCTGTCCAACTGGTTCATCGGCGTCCAGGAGACCTCCGCGGGCGAGCGGGTGACCGTCTTCCGCGGCATCGACACCGCGCTGCTGGGCGTCGATCTCAACCGGGTGTCCGACGTGACCGACCTGTCCGTCGCCGACCTCACCCAGGCCGATGCCAGCAAGGTCCGCCGCGGCATCGAGGCCGACGACGGCGACCACGCCGACCGGATCGTCGCGATGCTGCGGGACCAGCGCCTGCCCGTGTGCCCCGCCGAGGACACCACCGGAGGACGGTCGGCCTCGGCGTCCGCGGCGCCGACGCCGTCCACCCTGGCGCCCGACGGCGGCGCCCTGCCGGCGCCCGGGGAGCCCGTGCCGCCGACCGTCCCTGCCGAGACGACCTCCGAGGCGACCACGTCCGAGCGGTCGGCGCCGGCGCCCGAGCCCGGAGTGGACTGCCGGGAGGCGAAGTGACGACCGGCCCCTCCACGGACCCCCGGGCGACCGCGCCGGGTGCGGCGCCACCGACGCGGCGGGGCACCGAGCTGGCGCTGCTGGCCTTCGCGGTCCTCATCACGCTCGTCGCGCAGAGCATCGTCGACCTGACCATCACCGGGTCGCTGCGCTCCGAGCTGCTCACCTTCGGTGGCTGGTTCACCGCGCTGTGGGCGGTGGTGCACCTCGTCGTCCGCAAGCTGGCGCCCTACGCCGACCCGCTGCTGCTGCCGGCGGTCGCGCTGCTGACCGGGCTGGGGCTGTCGGTGATCCACCGGCTGGACCTCGCCGCCGAGCAGGTCGACAGCACCGTCACCCGCGAGGACGCCCCGGTCCAGCTGGTGTGGGCGACCCTCGGCGTGGCGCTGTTCGTCGCCGTCCTGGTGGTCCTGCGCGACCACCGGGTGCTCTCCCGCTTCGCCTACACCCTGGCCCTGGTCGGCCTGGTGCTGCTCGCGATCCCCGCGGTACTGCCCTCGTCCCTGTCGGAGGTCAACGGCGCCAAGATCTGGATCCGGGTGGCCGGCTTCAGCATCCAGCCCGGTGAGTTCGCCAAGATCTGCCTGATCGTCTTCTTCGCCGCCTACCTGGTCGACAAGCGCGACGTCCTCGCCCTGGCCAGCCGCCGGGTGGCCGGCCTCGAGCTGCCCCGCCCCCGCGACCTCGGTCCGGTGCTGGTGGCCTGGGCCCTGTCGATCCTCGTGCTGGTGTTCGAGCGCGACCTCGGCAGTTCGCTGCTGCTGTTCGGCATCTTCGTGGTGATGCTCTACGTCGCCACCGAACGGGCGAGCTGGCTGCTCATCGGCCTCGGCCTCTTCGCCGGCGCAGCGCTCATCGCCTACCGGGTGTTCGACCACGTCCAGGCCCGCGTCGACGTCTGGCTGAACCCCTTCGAGTACCGGGACGGCGCCGGGTACCAGCTGGTGCAGTCGCTGTTCGGGCTCGGCACCGGCGGCCTGTTCGGCGCCGGCCTCGGCGGCGGCCGGCCGGACCAGGTGCCGGTCGCCAAGAGCGACTTCATCGCCGCGGCGATCGGCGAGGAGCTCGGCCTGTTCGGCCTGGTCGCGGTGATCATCGTCTACCTGGTGCTGGTGGAGCGCGGGCTGCGCACGTCGTTGATCGTCCGGGACGCCTTCGGCAAACTGCTCGCCGCGGGCCTGGCCTTCGCGATCGCCTGGCAGGTCTTCGTCGTCCTGGGCGGGGTCACCGGCCTGCTGCCGCTGACCGGCCTCACCACCCCGTTCCTCGCCTACGGCGGGTCCTCGCTGGTGGCCAACTTCGTCCTGGTGGCCGTCCTGGTGCGGATCAGTGACGCCGCCCGCCGTCCGGCCGCCCCCGCCGGTCCGCCGAAGCCGGCGCTGGGCGACGCGCCCACCGAGGTGGTGACGCCGTGAACGCCCCCCTCCGCCGGGTCGCCATCAGCGTGCTCGTGCTGTTCACGCTGCTGATCATCAACGTGAACTACATCCAGGTGGTCCGCTCCGACGAGCTGCGCAACGAATCGGGCAACACCCGGGTGCTCTCCGAGGAGTACGACCGCGAGCGCGGCTCCATCGTGGTGGCGGGCACCGAGATCGCCACCTCGGTGGCCACCGACGACCGGCTGACCTACCTGCGGCAGTACCCGCAGGGCGAGCTGTACGCACCGGTCACCGGCTACTACTCGCTGGTCTACGGCGACGCGCAGGTCGAGCGGTCGATGAACGAGTTCCTCGCCGGCAACGACGCGCGGCTGTTCGCCCGGCGGATCGCCGACCTGTTCACCGGCCGGGACCCCTCCGGCGGCGACGTCGTCCTCACCCTCGACCCCGCCGTCCAGGAGGCCGCGATGGCCGGGCTGGAGGGCCTGACCGGCGCCGTGGTGGCCCTCGACCCCTCCACCGGCGCGGTCCTCGGCATGGGGAGCACGCCGACGTACGACCCGAACCTGCTGTCCAGTCACGACCCGCAGGGGATCCGCGACTACTGGGAGCAGCTCAACGGGGCCGAGCGCGACCCCCGGCTGAACCGGGCGATCGGCGACAACTACCAGCCCGGCTCGGTGTTCAAGGTGATCGTGTCGGCGGCGGCGCTGGCCGACGGGTACACCCCCGACACCGTCATCCCGGCGCCGGACACCATCAGGCTGCCGGGCACCTCCACGGAGGTGGAGAACTTCGGCGGCTCCCGCTGCAGCAGCAGCGGGGAGCAGACCCTGCTCGACGCGCTGACGGTCTCCTGCAACACCGCCTTCGTGCAGCTGGGCATGGACCTCGGCGAGGACCGCGTGCGGGAGATGGCCGAGGCGTTCGGGATGGACGGCCAGAAGCGGCAGATCCCCCTGACGGTGCAGCCCAGCACCATGGGCGACCCGGAGAACGACGCACAGCTCGGCGTCAGCTCGATCGGCCAGCAGGACGTCCGGATGACCCCGCTGCAGGCGGCGATGATCGCCGCGGCGGTCGCCAACGACGGCACGCTGATGTCGCCGCACCTGGTCGACCAGCTGCGCGCCCCCGACCTGTCGGTCATCGAGGAGACCGACCCGGAGGAGCTCGGGCAGCCCGTGACCCCTGAGGTCGCCGAGCAGCTGACCGAGATGATGACCAGCGTGGTCGCCAACGGATCCGGCCGGGCCGCCCGCATCCCCGGCGTCACGGTGGCGGGCAAGACCGGGACGGCGGAGGTGGCCGAGGACGTGCCCGACCACAACTGGTTCATCGGGTTCGCCCCCGCCGACGACCCGCAGATCGCCGTCGCGGTCTTCGTGGCCAACGGCGGGGGTACGGGTGGGGACGTGTCCGCCCCGATCGCCCGTGAGGTCATGCAGGCCCACCTGGACGGGCAGGGCGGCTGATGGCCCTGTCCACCGGCACGATCCTCGCCGGCCGCTACGAGATCACCGCCCCCATCGCCACCGGCGGCATGGGCGAGGTGTGGCGTGCCCGCGACCGCGTGCTCGACCGCGTCGTCGCCGCCAAGGTGCTGCGCAGCGAGTTCACCGGCGACCCCAGCTTCGTCGCGCGGTTCCGCAACGAGGCCCGGCACACCGCGGCGCTCAGCCACCCGAACATCGCCTCGGTCTACGACTACGGCGAGACCGAGGACGAGCGCGGCGGCCAGCTGGCCTTCCTCGTCATGGAGCTGGTCGAGGGCAAGCCGCTGGTGACGATCCTCCACGAGGAGGGCAAGCTGCCGGTCGACTGGACCCTGCACGTGCTGGGTCAGTCCGCCGACGGCCTGTCCGCCGCCCACGAGGCCGGTGTCGTGCACCGCGACATCAAGCCGGGCAACCTCATCGTGCGGCCGGACGGCGTGGTGAAGCTGACCGACTTCGGCATCGCCCGCGCCCGCGACGCCACTCCCCTGACCCGCACCGGCATGGTGGTCGGCACCGCCCAGTACCTCTCCCCCGAGCAGGCCCAGGGCTTCGAGGTCACCGCCGCCTCCGACGTCTACTCCCTCGGCGTGGTCGGGTACGAGTGCCTGACCGGTGGGCGCCCCTTCGACGGCACCTCACAGGTGGCGGTGGCGCTGGCGCACATCAACCGGCCGCCGCCCCCGCTGCCGGGCAACGTGCCGGCCCCCGTGCGGCTGCTCATCGAACGGGCGCTGGCCAAGGACCCCGCCGACCGCTTCCCCGACGGCGGCGCGTTCGCCGCCGCCATCCGCTCCGTGGCCGCCGGCAACGGGCTGGCGGCCGCACCCCTGGCCGCGGGCCCCGCCACGGCGGCACCGGTCCGTCCCCGCCCGACGCCCGTGCCCGCAGCCGCCGACCCGGCGACGGCGCGGACCGAGCTGGTCACCGACATCTCCGACAGCCGCACCCGGGTCCTCGGCGCCGCCTCCGCCGGCGGCACGGGCGGCCCGGGCACCGCACCGGGCACCATGCCCCCGCTGCGCCGGCCGTCCGAGGACGACGAGGGAGGCTGGGACGGGCCGCGCCACGCGGAACGGTCCCGCGGCCGCAACCGCTGGGTGTGGCTGGTCGCCGGCCTGCTGCTGCTCGCCCTGCTGGGCGGCGGCACGTGGTTCCTGCTGGCCGGCGACGACGACCCCGCGGCCGGTGGCCAGCAGCAGACCAGTGCGCCCGCCACCAGCGCCACGACGGCGGCCGGCACGTTCACGGTCAACACCGACGAGTTCGTGGGGCAGGACGTCGACGAGGTCGAGGAGTACCTGGTCGGCAACGGCCTGCAGGTCAGCCAGCGCGAGGCGAACGCCGCGCAGGTGGCCGCACCCGGCCGGGCCTTCGACGCCGACGACGTCGTGGCCTCCGACCCCGCCAACCGGGCGGTGCCCCTGGGCACCGTGGTCACCCTGTACTACGCGCCCGAGGACTACACCCCCGACACCGGGGACGACGGCAGCGAGGACGACGGCGGTGACACCCAGCCCCAGCCGACGACCGCCGCCCCGACGCCCACCGCTCCCACGAGGAGCACCACCCCGCCCGGCAACACCCAGGGGAACGACCCGGGTCAGGACGAGGGTGACGACGAGGGCTCGGCCGACACGGGCACGCCTCCCCGCACCGCCTCGCCCTCTCCGACGACGACCGCGCCGATCCCCGGGGTGCCGGCGCCGGAACCCCCGGTCACGGAGCCCCGCCCGTCGGGCCCCGAGGGCCCCCGGGCGGGCGAGCAGGCGCCCGGTGCGGAGTGATCCCGCTCCCCCGCGTCGCCCCGGTCGGCGCCGTCCCAGCGGTTAGGCTCCCGGCCGGCCCATCCGTCCGCCGCCGTTCCCCGTGCTCCGCTGCCGCCCGGACGCAGGACCGCACCGCCCGAGAGGACCCCCGATGACCACGCCGCAGGTGCTCGGAGAGCGCTACGAGATCGGCGGGGTGCTCGGCCGTGGGGGGATGGCCGAGGTGCACCGGGGCCGCGACCTGCGGCTGGGTCGCGAGGTGGCGGTCAAGGTGCTGCGCAGCGACCTGGCCCGCGACCCGTCCTTCCAGGTGCGCTTCCGGCGTGAGGCCCAGGCCGCGGCCTCGCTGAACCACCCGGCGATCGTCGCGGTCTACGACACCGGCGAGGACCGCTCGGCCAGCGGGGCCACCCCCTACATCGTCATGGAGTACGTCGAGGGCCAGACCCTCCGCGACGTCCTGCGCGGTGAGGGAGTGCTCTCCCCGGAGCGCGCCATGAGCCTGACCGCCGACATCTGCGGTGCGCTGGACTTCAGCCACCGCAACGGCATCGTGCACCGGGACGTGAAGCCCGGGAACGTGATGATCACGCCGCAGGGCTCGGTCAAGGTCATGGACTTCGGCATCGCCCGTGCGGTCTCCGACTCCGCGGCCACGATGACCTCCACGGCGGCGGTCATCGGCACCGCCCAGTACCTCTCCCCCGAGCAGGCCCGCGGCGAGGGGGTCGATGCGCGCTCCGACGTCTACTCGGTCGGCTGCCTGCTCTACGAACTGGTCACCGGAGCACCGCCGTTCACCGGCGACTCCCCGGTGGCGGTCGCCTACCAGCACGTGCGGGAGGACCCCCGCCTCCCCTCGTCGATCAACCCGGCCATCCCGCCGGAGCTCGACGCGATCCTGCTCAAGGCGATGAGCAAGAACCCGGCCAACCGGTACCAGTCCGCCGCGGACATGCGCAACGACCTGCTGCGGGCGCTGGCCGGCCAGCAGGTCGAGGCCACACCGGTGATGAACGACGCCGAGAAGACCACCATCCTCGGCGCCACCCCCGGCTACGCCGGCGGGGACTGGGACGCGGGGGACGACGAGGCCGCCCGCAAGCGCCGGCGCACCCGGGTGGTCGTCGCCGTCGTCGCCGCGGTCCTGCTGCTGGGCGGCGTGATCACCGCGGCCCTGCTGCTCGACTCCGGCGCCGAGGAGGAGGCACCGGTGGCCCGCGAGGTCGCGGTGCCCACGCTCGTGGACCTCCCCCGGGCGGAGGCCGAGGCCGCGATCACCGACGCCGGCCTGGTCGTCGGTGCTGTGACCACCGAGGTCACCACCGACGAGGCCCGGGTCGGCACCGTCCTGTCCAGCACCCCGGCCAGCGGCGCCCGGGTCGACGAGGGCACCAGGGTCGACCTCGTCGTCGGCGCGGCTCCGGACAGCATCGCCATCCCGCCGGTGGTCAACCTCGACGAGGACGACGCGCGGACGGCGCTGGAGAACGCCGGCCTGACCGGGAACATCAACCGGGACACCGTCGACTCCCTCGAGCCGGAGGGGACGGTCGTCGCCGTCGACCCCGAGCAGGGCACCCAGGTGGCCCCGGACGTGACGATCACGCTCTCGGTGTCCGACGGGGACGCCGAGGTGCGCGACGTGGTCGGCCAGCAGCAGGACGCCGCCACCCAGGCCCTGCGCACCGACGGCTTCACCAACGTCCAGGTGGAGCAGGTCGAGGACGAGCGGCCCGCGGGCACCGTCGTGGCCACGTCCCCCACCGGGGGCAGCCAGGCGACCGCCGACACCCGGATCACCCTCCGGGTCTCCAGCGGGCCGGCCGAGCCGGAGACGGTCCCCGTGCCGAACGTCGTGGACCAGCCCCAGGCGGCCGCGACCAGCACGCTGCAGGGGCTGGGGCTGGTCGTCAACGTCGTCCAGCAGGACAGCGACCAGGCCGACGTCGGCCTCGTGATCTCGCAGAACCCGTCGGCGGACACCGAGGTGCAGCCGGGTTCGACGGTGACCATCACCGTCGGCCGGGCTCCGCAGGGAGGTGGTGAGACCGGCACACCCTGACCGGTCCGAGCCGACGGAGGGCCGCGCTCCCCACGTGGGGAGCGCGGCCCTCCGTCGTCCCTCGGGGCCTCAAGCGGGCGTGGCGACCGTGGTGAGCCGGCGCGCCGCGGCGGTGGCCGCCTCGACCGCGGCGGGGTCGGGTGCCAGGCCGCAGGACTCCAGCCACGTCGCCAGCATCCGGTGCCCCCCCTCGGTGAGCACCGACTCGGGGTGGAACTGCACGCCCTCGACGGGCAGCTCCCGGTGCCGCAGGGCCATGACGATCCCCGACGGCGTCTCACCGGTCACCTCCAGCTCGTCGGGCACGGAGGAGCGCTCGACGGCCAGCGAGTGGTACCGGGTGGCGGTGAACGGCGAGGGCAGCCCGGCGAGGACGCCGACGCCGGCGTGCACCACCTGGCTGGTCTTGCCGTGCAGCAGCTCCGGCGCCCGGACCACCTCGGCGCCGAAGGCCTCGGCGATCGCCTGGTGGCCCAGGCACACCCCGAGGACCGGCGTCCCGGCGTCCGCGGCGGCCCGCACCATCGGCACGGTCACGCCCGCGTCGGACGGCGTCCCGGGCCCCGGGGAGAGGAGCACGCCCGCGACGCCGAGGTCGGCGAGCTCGTCGACGGTGACGGCGTCGTTGCGGCGGACGATGCAGCGCACGCCCAGCTGGCCCAGGTACTGGACGAGGTTGTAGACGAAGCTGTCGAAGTTGTCGACGACGAGGACGGGGCGGTTCACGGTCCCTGTGTACCAAAGGGACCCCCCGCCCCCCACCACTCGCTGACTCGCAGCAGGGCGCTGCACCGGGCCTCACCCGTCAGCGGCGGTGGCGTGCTCCATGTCGAGCGGGCCCTCGTAGGCCGGCAGCGTCAGCGAGGGGCGGTCGCGGACGGCGAAGCCCAGCCCGAAGTCCTCCACGGCCTGCTGGAACACCGCCACCTGGGGGGAGGCGGCCAGCTGGGCCCGGATCGCGTCGGTGTCCCCGACCGCGGTGACGACGAACGGCGGCGAGTAGGTGCGGCCCTCCAGGAGGAGCACGTTGCCGACGCAGCGGACCGCGCTGGTGGCGATCAGCCGCTGGTCCATGATCGCGACGGCGTCGGCTCCGGCGGCCCACACCGCGTTCACCACCGCCTGCACGTCGGACTGGTGGATCACCACGTCGTCGGGCCGGGCGCCGATGGGCAGCGAGCCGTCGGGCCGGCGTGGGGCGTCGTCGAGGACGATCTCCACACCGCGGCCGGTCAGCGCCACCAGCCCGGCCGAGAGCTCCGCGCCGGCGTCCTGGACCTGGGCGGCGGCCACGGCGCCGTCCCGGGACGCCGCCTGGTCGGTCAGCGCCTGCGTCTGCTCGCGGAGCGCGGCCAACTGCTCCTGCTGCTCCCGCAGGACCTCCTCGCGCGCCGCGATGAGGGCCGACAGCTCGGTGACCTCCCCACCCCGCAGGTCGGTCCCGCCGGCGGTCTGGCTGGACGTGGCGAAGAGCAGGCCGGCCAGGAGTGCCACGACGGGCACGAGCGCCGCCCAGGCGGCGCCACGGCGGCTCCCCCGGTGGGGCAGGGTGCGGGCTCCGGCCACGTCCTCAGCTTAGGCTGGGGTTCTGTCACGGCCGGCAGCGACGATCCGGCCCCGGAGGGAGTCCGCACGGTGCCCAAGTCCAAGGTGCGCAAGAAGTCGGTGTACACACCGCCGCAGGGCACGCTGCAGGCCGGGACGCCGGCCGCGCGGGTCGCCCAGCCCAGCCCGCGCTGGTACGCGCCGCTCATGGTCACGCTCATGGTGCTCGGCCTGCTGTGGATCGTCGTCTTCTACGTCGCCGGCGAACGGATCGGCTTCATGAACGGCATCGGCCCGTGGAACTTCGCCGTCGGCTTCGGCCTCATGGTCGCCGGTCTGGTCATGTCGATGCGCTGGCGCTGAAGCGCGCCCGCACTGCGTCGCGGCCCTCGTCCCCGCCCGGGGACGAGGGCCGTTGTCATGTGAGTGGCCGAACACCCACCGTGTTGTCCACAGTCGACGCTGTGCACAGCCGAGTGCTGCGTCCACAGGTCGACAAAGCGCGATACCCCCAGAGTTGTCCACCGTGTGTGGAGAACGCATGTTCGACCACACGCCACTGACCTGGGGAGATCCCACGGGTGAGGCAGGTGTGACGGGAAGGGCACCCGAGTAACTACATGCCTGTGACTCCATCCCCAGCTGTGCACACAGCTGTGGACGAATCGACATGGCGGCAGGCTCGGGACGGCGACCGGAGCCCGCCCCTACCCCGCGCCGGGCACCACGACACGCGCTCTGACCACGGCAGATGCCCGGGCCCGACGCGTCGTGCCCGGACACGACGACGGCCCCCGGTCCGTGAGGGACCGGGAGCCGTCTGTGCACAGCCGCGGAACGGCCCGGTGCACATCCGCGGACGTGCACCGGGTGGGGTCAGGCGTCGATCAGCTCCAGGATGGTCGCGTTGGCCATCCCGCCGCCCTCGCACATCGTCTGCAGGCCGTAGCGGGTGCCGGTCGCCAGCATGCTGTGGACCAGCGTGGTCATGATGCGGGCGCCGGAGCCGCCCAGCGGGTGGCCGAGCGCGATCGCACCGCCGCGGGGGTTGACCCGGTGCATGTCGGCACCGGTCTCCACCTGCCAGGCCAGTGGCACCGGGGCGAACGCCTCGTTCACCTCGAAGATGCCGATGTCGTCGACCGACAGCCCGGAGCGCTGCAGCACCTTGTGGGTGGCCGGGATCGGCGCGGTGAGCATGATGACCGGGTCGTCGCCGGCCAGAACGGTCGTGTGGACGCGCACCAGCGGCCGCAGGCCGAGCTCGCGGGCCTTCTCCGAGGTGGTCACCAGCAGCGCGGCCGAGCCGTCGGAGATCTGGCTGGCGTTGCCGGCGCTGATGACACCGTCGGCCTTGAACGGGGTCTTCAGGGAGGCCAGCTTCTCCAGCGTGCCGCCGGGCCGGACGCCCTCGTCGGCCCGCACCACGGTGCCCTCAGGCGTGGTGACCGGCGCGATCTCCTCGTCGAAGGCGCCGTCGGCCTGGGCCTTGGCGGCCTTCTCGTGCGAGGCGAGGGAGAACTCGTCGAGCTGGGTGCGGGAGAAGCCCCACCGCTCCGCGATCATCTCGGCGCCCACACCCTGGTTGGGGGCCACGCCGTACCGCTCCATGAAGCGCGGGCCGAGGGGGCGGCCGGCAGAGCCGTCGCCCACCGAGGAGCCCATCGGCACCCGGCTCATCGACTCCACGCCACCGGCGACGACGACGTCGGCCTGTCCGCTGACGACACTGGCCGCGGCGAAGGCGACCGCCTGCTGCGAGGAGCCGCACTGCCGGTCGATGGTCGTGCCGGGCACCGTCTCGGGCCAGCCGGCGGCCAGCGCCGCGTTGCGGGCCACGTTGTAGGTCTGCTCGCCGATCTGGCTCACACAGCCCCAGATCACGTCGTCGACCACCGCCGGGTCGATGCCGCTGCGCTCCACCAGCGCGTCCAGCACGTGCGCGGAGAGGTCGACGGCGTGCACACCGGACAAGCCCCCGCCGCGCTTGCCCACCGGGGTCCGCACCGCGGCACAGATGACGGCATCTCGCATGACCACTCCTCGTCCACGTCGGCGGCCTCCCGCCGTCCCTGGCCGCATGGTAGGACGTCCGAGCATCTGTGCCCCAGGGGCGCCTGGGAGGCTGGACGCCGTGGAGTGGTCGGCCCGCCGGGCGCAGACGGGGTCCTGGCCGCCGGTGGCGCCGTCCTCGCGCTGATCGCGGTCCTGCTCGACCCGGCGGGGCGGGTGCTCGTGGGCGGCGCCGCCCTCCTGCTGCTCGCGCTGGCCCTGCGGGACCTGCTGCTGCGCCCGCGCCTGTCGGCCGGACCCGGCGGAGTCGCCGTCCGCACGCTGACCGGCACGGTGGCGCTGCCGTGGCCGGAGCTGCGGGTCCGGCTGCGCGAGACCCGGCGGCTCGGCGTCCGCTCGCGGCTGCTGGAGCTGGACACCGCCCCGGGTGCCGACGACGACGGCGTCCTGCTGCTGCTCGGCCGGCGGGACCTCGGCGCCGACCCGGAGGACGTCGCCCGGGCCCTGCACGCGCTGCGGCCCGGGTGACCGGCGCCGCCGGCCCGCCCCGGGAGCCCTCCTGCGGTGTCCCGCCGCGTACTCGTGCGGTGGGTGCAGGGGGCCCCGTCGCTAACCCAGGACGACGACGGTCGGCACGGTCAGCGCCACCACGACCAGGGCCGCGGCCAGCAGCATGAGCCCGAGGACCTGCAGCTCCGTGCGCCGGCGGGCCAGGACGACCAGGCCCGTGGCGGCGAAGCCGGCGACCAGCCCGCCGAGGTGGCCGAGCAGCGAGACGCCGGGCAGGAAGCTGATCGCCACGTTGATCGCCAGCAGGGTGAGCAGGCCGCGCAGGTCCTGCTTCCGGGAGATCATCACGACCGCCAGGCCGCCCAGCAGGCCGTAGATGGCCGCCGAGGCCCCGGCGACCGCGCGGAAGGGGTCCCCGAACAGCTGTAGCGCCACCGCCCCGCCGAGCAGCGAGACCAGGTAGACGGCGAGGTACCGCCAGCGGCCGAGCTGCCGCTCCAGCTCCGAGCCGAAGACCAGCAGGGCGAGCATGTTGAGCACCAGGTGCAGGAGCCCGATGTGCAGGAAGGCGGCGGTCAGCAGCCGCCAGTCCTCCCCCAGCTCGACCAGGATCGGGATCTGTGCCAGCCGGGCGAACAGCGGCGAGAACTGGTTGTCCAGGGGGTTGGCGCCGGCCACGCCGGCGGAGACCGCCGTCGCGGCGAACATGGCGACGTTGAGCGCGATGAGGCTGACGGTGACCGCGCCGAAGCGGCTGCTGGCCCGCCGCAGCAGGGGTGCCTGGCGCGGCCCGCGCACGCCGGCCTGCCCCTCGCGGACGCACTCGGGGCACTGGAAGCCGACCGAGGCGGGGGTCATGCACTCCGGGCAGATCGGCCGTCCGCAGCGCGTGCAGGAGATGCGGGTGGGCCGGTCGGGGTGCCGGTAGCAGGTGGTCGTCGGGGGCGCCGGCTGCGGCTGGCCGGGGCCGGCGCCCCCGTCGTCGGGGCCGGTGGTCAGCTGCGCTGCACCTCGACCGACTGCAGGACGACGTCCTCGACCGGCCGGTCACCGCGGGCGGTGGGCACCTTGGCGATGCGGTCGACGACGTCGCGGCTGGCCTGGTCGGCCACCTCGCCGAAGATGGTGTGCTTGCCGGTCAGCCACGTGGTCGGGGCGACGGTGATGAAGAACTGGGAGCCGTTGGTGCCGGGGCCGGCGTTGGCCATGGCCAGCAGGTAGGGCTTGGTGAAGGCCAGCTCCGGGTGGATCTCGTCGCCGAACTTGTAGCCGGGCCCGCCGATGCCCTGACCGAGCGGGTCGCCGCCCTGGATCATGAATCCGTCGATGATCCGGTGGAAGACGGTGCCGTCGTAGAGCCGGTCGGTGGTCTTCTCGCGGGTCTGCGGGTGGGTCCACTCCCGGCGGCCCTCGGCGAGGTCGGCGAAGTTGGCGACCGTCTTCGGGGCGTGGTCGGGGAAGAGGTCCACGGTGATGTCGCCGTGGTTGGTGTGCAGCACGGCGCGGCGTGCGGGAGTCGATTCGGTCACGACGTCCACTCTCCCACTGGTCCGCTCCCCGCGAGTCGCGGGGAGCGGGCACCGGTGGCACTCAGATGCGCACGAGCTCCACGACGTCGAGGTTGCGGAACGACGCCTCCCCCTCGGTGACCTCCTGCATCCTCTTCGAGATGTCGGTGGTCACCGGGTGCTCGGAGTTGCGCATCGCCGAGGCGTGGTCGGGGAAGCCGACCATCTGGACGTAGGTGTGCGGGCGGTCGCGGTCGGAGGTGACCACGATCCACCGGGCGGTCGTCTCGCGACCCATCCTCTCCCGCCACTCCTCGCCCAGTCGCCGGAACCCCTCGAGGTCCCGGGCGTGGAACTCGATGAGCTGCACGAAGGCGCCCTGCTCGACCTGCAGGGTCTCCTCGTCGCGCAGGGCGGCCCGGAGCCCGTCGCGCAGCTCCGGGCCGTCGGTGTGCCCGTGCGCGGCGACCGCGTGCGCCGCCGCCAGCTCGAGGACCTCGTCCTCCTCGCCGGAGATCTGGACCGTGCAGTTGCTCTCGCTCGGCACCGTCCGGCAGTCCATGGTCTTCCGCGCCATGGCTCCTCCTCACACCAGAGCCCCGGCCCGCCCGGCCGGTGGGCCAGCGGCGCGGCCGACAGTGGCCCGGCGGCGGTCGCGCGTCCAGTGACGGAGGTCCCTGCGGCTCACGCCGGACCCGTGCTCCGGTCCCGCTCGGATCGCGGCGGGAGGTGCCGGCCGGTAGGACAGGGAGCGGGACGCCGCTGCCGGGCGTGCCGCCCCGCCCCCCGACGACGCGAGCGAGGACCCTGCGTGACCGCTCCGACCCTCGAGACCGCCCCGTGGGCCGTCCGCGAGCCGCACGTCGACACCGGGACCCTCGGGGTGGCCGAGTCCGTCTTCAGCCTCTCCAACGGCTACCTCGGGGTGCGGGGGACGCTCGACGAGGTCGAGCCCGCCGTCATGCGGGGCACGTACCTCTCCGGGGTCCACGAGACCCACCCGCTGTCCTATCCCGAGGGCGGCTACGGCCTCCCCGAGGAGGGGCAGGCGATGCTCACCGTCATCGACGGCACGCCCCTGCGTCTCCTGGTCGACGGGGTCCCGCTCGACGTCCGCGAGGTCCGGCCGCAGGTCCACGAGCGCACGCTGGACCTGCGCGCCGGCACGCTCGACCGTCGCGTGCGCTGGACGACGCTGTCGGGCACGACCGTGGAGGTGACCTCGCGGCGGCTGGTCTCCCTCGTCGAGCGGTCGGTGTGTGCGGTGCGGTACGAGGTCCGCGCCCTGGACGGGCCCGCGCACGTCGTCGTGCGGTCGGAGCTGGCCGCGGGGAGGGTCACGCCGACGGGCGTGGTGAACGACGACCCGCGCGTCGCCGAGGTCCTCGAGAACGCCTTGGAGCCGCTCGCCCACGTCCGGGGGGACAGCGGCGGCGCGCTCGCGGAGCGGACGCGGCGGTCGGGCATCACGATCGCGGCTGCGATGGGCCACCGGGTCGACGGCGGTCGGGAGAACACCCACGTCGACGAGCGCGCCGTCGTCACCACGGTCGCCGCCGACCTGCGCCCGGGCGAGCACGTCACGATCGTCAAGCTCGTCGGGTACAGCTGGTCGTACGACGCCGCGTCCGACTCCGTCATCGGCGAGGCGTCGGCAGCAGTGAGCTCCGCACTCGACCTCGGCTGGGAGGGCCTGCTCGCCGCGCAGCGGGCCGCTCTGGACGAGCTGTGGGCGACGGCGGACGTCGAGGTCGACGGCGATCCCGAGCTGCAGCAGGCACTGCGGTACTCCGTCTTCCAGCTGTTCTGCTCCGCGGCCTGCATCTCCGATGCCCCCGTCGGCGCCAAGGGACTGACCGGCATGGGGTACAGCGGCCACACGTTCTGGGACGTCGAGGGTTTCGTCCTGCCCGCTCTGACGCTGCTGCGCCCGGACGCGGCGGCCCGGCTGCTGCGGTGGCGCGCCAGCACGCTGGACCACGCCCGGGAGCGTGCCGGGACACTGGGCTGGGCGGGTGCGGCCTTCGCCTGGCGCACGATCAGCGGACCGGAGGTCTCCGCGTACTGGCCGGCGAGCACCGCGGCGCTGCACGTCAACGCCGACATCGCCCGCGCCTTCTGGCTCTACGAGAACGTCACCGGCGAGGACCTCGACTCCGTCGGGGGCCTGGACGTCCTGGTCGAGACGGCGCGGTTGTGGATGTCGCTGGGCCACCAGGACGCGGCCGGTGGCTGGCACCTGTTCGGCCTGACGGGGCCGGACGAGTACACCGGCATCGTCGACGACAACGTCTTCACCAACCTCATGGCCCAGGCCAACCTCCGGCGGGCCGCCGACGCGTGCCGGCGCCTGGCGTCGCGCGCGTCGCAGCTGGGCGTGGACCACACCGAGACCGCCGCGTGGCGGTCGACGGCCGACGCCGTCCACGTCCCGTGGGACGAGGGCCTGCGCGTGCACCCGATGAACGCCAACTTCACGTCCTACGGGGAGTGGCCGTTCGAGGACCGGCGCGACTCCTACCCGGTCCAGGAGCACCAGCACTACGCCACCTTCTACCGGCGGCAGGTGCTCAAGCAGGCCGACCTCGTCCAGGCGCTGTGGTGGTGTCGCGACGAGTTCTCCCCCGAGGAGGTGGCCCGGGACCTCGAGTACTACGAGGCGCGCACCGTCCGGGACTCCTCGCTCTCGGCCGCTGTGCAGGCCGTCGTGTGTGCCCAGGCGCAGCACCTGGACCTCGCACTGCGCTACCTGCGGGAGGCTGCGCTGGTGGACCTGCGGAACGTCCACGGCGGGAGCGCGGAGGGCCTCCACCTCGCCTCGGTGGGAGGGACGTGGCTGGCGTTCGTCGCCGGGCTGGGTGGCCTCCGGGAGGACCGGGAGGACCTCGAGCTGGCCCCGCGGCTGCCGTCCTCGCTCACCCGCACCGCGTACTCCCTGACCTGGCGCGGGCGGCTGCTCCACGTCAAGACGACGCGGGAGGGCACCACGGTCACGCTGGTGCGCGGTGAGGGGCCGGTGACCGTCGTCGTGGACGGCACGCGGCTGTCGGTCACGGCGGCCGCGCCCGTCCAGGCGCCGCTGCGTGCCCCCGCCCCGCTGCTCGACGAACCGGGGCAGCCCCCCGGTCGCGAGCCACGGACGTAGGGCGTCACCGGGCTGGAGGCGGCTCGCACGGCTGCTGCCGGCCGGGGCCGCGGGTCATGTCCTGAGCGGCCTGGTGGAGACGAGGGGAATCGAACCCCTAACCCCCGCCTTGCAAAGGCGGTGCTCTGCCAATTGAGCTACGTCCCCGGGTCGGGGCTGGTGCCCCGGTGGGTCAGCGTGCCGTGGGGGTGCTGACCGCCTGCGGGCCGCGGGTCGCCTCGGCCCACAGGTCGGCCTCGGCCCTGCCGGCGGACCGCTTGCGGACCAGTGCCAGGGCCGCTGCCCCGGCTGCCGCCAGAGCCAGCTTCTTCAGCACGCGGTGTACCTCCTCGACGGGAGTTCCCCCGGCTCCGACCGGCGGAGCGGTCCGACCCGTCCGGAGGACGGGCCGGGTGGCGCGCTGGGCGCCGGGACACGGGTGGGCCTGGGAGGACTTGAACCTCCGGCCTCATCCTTATCAGGGATGCGCTCTAACCGCCTGAGCTACAGGCCCGTGAACCTCGACCAGCGTACCTGGCTGGTCCGAGGCGGTCGGAGGGGGGTCGGCTCCCCCTCCGCTCAGTCGCGCTCGGAGAGGGTCACCTCGAGGCCACCGACCAGGTCGGAGCACATGTTGTAGATGAACGCCGCGACGGTGCACAGCGCGGTCATGAGCACGATGTTGATCGCGCCGATGACCGCCGCACCACCGAAGACGATGCCCGGGGTGATGACCTCGGTGCTGCCGTCGGCGCCGGAGGCGGTGCCGAGCTGGCCGAACAGGTCGTTGAGGGTCTCGAAGACGCCGAGACCGGAGAGCACGCCGTAGAGCACCCCGACGGCGACCATCCAGATGAAGAACATCGCGATGGACAGCACCAGCGAGATCTTCAGCGCCGACCAGGTGTCGATGTGCCGCAGCTGCAGCCGGGCCCGGCGGGGGCCGCGGGCGGCCTTCTGCTTGCCGGGCTTGCCAGCCGACCCCGAGGTCGCGGCGGGAGCCGCCGCGGGGGCGGCGGAGGTGGGCGCGGTCGTCGTCGCGACGGCGCCGGTGCCGGCCGCGCCACCGGTGGCGGCCGTGGTGGGGGCGACCGTGGCGGGGGCGGTCGTCGTGGGCTCGCCGGCGACCGGCGCCGCGCTCACGGGCGCCGACGCGACCGGTGCGGTGCCGTCGACGGGAGCCACCCGCTGGGTGCCCGTGGCGGGTGCCGGTGCAGCGGCCGCGGCCGGCGTCTGGCCGTCCGTGGCGGGCTGCTGGCCGGTCGGCGTCCCCTTCGAAGCGGTGGCGCCCCCAGGCCGGGACCCGGTGCGCACCGAACCCTGCGTCCGGTCGCTCATGCGAGTCTCCCGTTCCCCAGCGGCCCTCGCCGCTCCCTCGTGCCCAGGAGTCCCGGCTCGCGGCCGAGGGCGCCCGGGCGCCGGTCAGATCCGTGGTGGCGTGATCGGAGGAGGTGCGACATCTCGACCCGGGTGCCCGGGCGCCGCACCTCCTCCGTCATCACGTCCAGACTAGGCGGCAGGCTCGTCGTTGTCCGTCGTCCGCGCGATCGCCACGATCGACACGTCTTCCGGCAAGTTCATGAGCTTGACGCCCATGGTGGCGCGGTCCTTGTTGTGCCGGACGCCGTTGACCGGCGTCCGGATGACCCCGCCACCCGAGGTGATCGCGTACAGCTCGTCGCCGAGCCGCACCGCCAGCGCCCCGACGAGCGAGCCCTTGCGCGCCTTGGGGTCGGCGGTGAGCACGCCCTTCCCGCCGCGACCCTGGTTCGGGTAGTTCTCGATGCCGGTCCGCTTGGCGAAGCCACGCTCGGTGGCGACGAGGACGTCGACCCCCTCCTCGACGACGATCATCGACAGCAGCTGGTCGTCGGGGGCCAGCGAGATGCCGCGGACACCCTCGGTGGCCCGGCCCATCGGCCGCAGCGCGGCGTCGTCGGCCTTGAACCGGATCGACATCGCCTTGCGGGTGACCAGCAGGAGGTCCTGCTCGGGGTCGATGAGCGCCGCACCGACCAGCTCGTCACCGTCGCGCAGGTTGATGGCGATCACGCCGCCACTGCGGGGGGAGTCGAAGTCGGTCAGCCGGGTCTTCTTGACCTGCCCGTTCGAGGTGGCCAGGACCAGGTACGGGGCGACCGAGTAGTCCTTGATCTGCATGACCTGGGCGATCCGCTCGTCGGGCTGGAACGCCAGGATGTTCGCCACGTGCGCGCCACGCGCGGTGCGGTTGGCCTCGGGCAGCTCGTAGGCCTTCGCCCGGTACACCCGGCCCTTGTTGGTGAAGAACAGGATCCAGTCGTGGGTGGACCCCACGAAGAAGTGGTCGACGATGTCGTCCTGCTTCAGCGCCGCACCCATGACGCCCTTGCCGCCGCGCCGCTGCGACCGGTAGAGGTCGCTCTTGGTCCGCTTGGCGTAGCCGGTGCGGGTGATGGTGACGACGACCTCCTCCTCGGCGATGAGGTCCTCCATGGAGACGTCACCGTCGTTGGCCACGAACTTCGTGCGCCGGTCGTCGCCGTACTTCTCCACGATCTCGGCGAGCTCGTCCTTGATGATCTGCCGCTGCCGCTCGGGCGAGTCGAGGATCGCCTGCAGGTCGGCGATGCGGGCCTCGAGCTCGGCCAGCTCGTCGAGGATCCGCTGGCGCTCCAGGGCCGCCAGCCGGCGCAGCTGCATGTCGAGGATGGCGGTGGCCTGGATCTCGTCGATGTCGAGGAGGTCCATGAGGCCACCGCGGGCGGCGTCGGCCGACGGGCTGTTGCGGATGAGTGCGATGACCGCGTCGAGCTGGTCGAGGGCCTTGGCCAGCCCGCGCAGGATGTGCGCGCGCTCCTCGGCCTTGCGCAGCCGGTAGCGGGTCCGCCGCTGGATGACCTCGACCTGGTGGGCCACGTAGTGGCGGATGAGCTCGTCGAGGCGCAGCGTCCGCGGGACGCCGTCGACGATGGAGAGCATGTTGCAGCCGAACGTCGTCTGCAGCTGGGTGTGCTTGTAGAGGTTGTTCAGCACCACCTTGGCCACGGCGTCGCGGCGCAGGGTGATGACCAGCCGGCGGCCGACGCGGTCGGAGGACTCGTCGGCGATCTCGCTGATGCCCTGCAGCCGGCCGTCCTTGACCGCCTCGGCGATCGCCTCGGCCAGGTTGTCGGGGTTGACCTGGTAGGGCAGCTCGGTGACGACCAGCTGCACCCGGCCCCGGGCGTCCTCCTCGACGGTGACGACGGCGCGCATGCGCACCGAGCCGCGGCCGGTGCGGTAGGCGTCCTCGATCCCCTCCCGGCCGACGATGAGACCGGCGGTCGGGAAGTCGGGGCCGGGGATGCGCTGCATGCAGGCGGTGAGCGCCTCCTCGGGCTCGGCCTCGGGGTGGTCGAGCATCCAGAACACCGCCTCGGCGACCTCGCGGAGGTTGTGCGGCGGCATGTTGGTGGCCATGCCGACGGCGATGCCGGCCGAGCCGTTGATGAGCAGGTTCGGGATGCGCCCCGGCAGGACCAACGGCTCCTGGTTCTTGCCGTCGTAGTTGGGCTGGAAGTCGACGGTCTCCTCGTCGATGTTGGCCAGCATCTCCATGGCCAGCGGGGTCAGTCGGGCCTCGGTGTAGCGCATGGCCGCGGCGGGGTCGTTGCCCGGGGAACCGAAGTTGCCCTGCCCGTCGATGAGCGGGTAGCGCATCGCCCAGGGCTGGGCCAGGCGGACGAGGGCGTCGTAGATCGCCGAGTCGCCGTGCGGGTGGTAGTTACCCATGACCTCACCGACGACGCGGGCGCACTTGACGTAGCCGCGGTCGGGGCGGAAGCCCTGGTCGTACATCGCGTACAGCACACGCCGGTGCACGGGCTTGAGGCCGTCGCGGACCTCGGGCAGCGCGCGGCCGACGATGACCGACATCGCGTAGTCGATGTAGCTGCGCTGCATCTCCTGCTGGAGGTCGACCGGCTCGACGCGGTCACGGGCAGGGGTCTCGGTCACGTTTCAGGTCTCTCCGGTTCGGTGCTCGGTGTCGCAGGCCGCGGCCCCCTCGCAGGGGCCCGCGCCGAGCGGAGCGAGGCGTGGGGGGCGAGGGGGTCCTTCTTCAGACGTCGAGGAAGCGGACGTCCTTGGCGTTGCGGGTGATGAAGCTGCGGCGGGCCTCGACGTCCTCGCCCATGAGCACGCTGAACAGCTCGTCGGCGGTCGCGGCGTCCTCGAGGGTGACCTGCAGCAGGATCCGCGTCTCCGGGTTCATCGTGGTCTCCCACAGCTCGGTCGCGTTCATCTCGCCGAGGCCCTTGAAGCGCTGGATCGCGTCGTCCTTGGGCAGCTTGCGGCCGGCCTCGGCACCGGCCTTGAGGACGGCGTCGCGCTCCTTGTCGCTGTAGACGTACTCGTCCCCGGTCTTCCCGCCCCACTTGATCTTGTACAGCGGCGGCTGCGCCAGGTAGACGTAGCCGGCCTCGACCAGCGGCCGCATGAAGCGGAAGAGCAGGGTCAGCAGCAGGGTGCGGATGTGCTGGCCGTCGACGTCCGCGTCGGCCATCAGCACGATCTTGTGGTACCGCAGCTTCGAGACGTCGAACTCGTCGTGGATGCCCGTTCCGAAGGCGGTGATCATCGACTGGACCTCGGCGTTCTTGAGGACCCGGTCGATGCGCGCCTTCTCGACGTTGATGATCTTGCCGCGGATCGGCAGGATCGCCTGGAACATCGAGTCGCGGCCGGACTTCGCCGAGCCGCCGGCCGAGTCGCCCTCGACGATGTAGATCTCCGAGGCGCGCGGGTCGGTGGAGCGGCAGTCGGCCAGCTTGCCCGGCAGCGAGTTGTTGCTGAGCAGGTTCTTGCGGGCCAGCTTGCGGGCGTCCTGCGCCGCACGCCGGGCCCGGGCCGCGGACGAGGCCTTGTTGATGATCGTCTTGGCCTCGGTCGGGTTGGCCTCGAACCAGTGCGCGATCTGCTCGTTGCAGACCTTCTGGACGAAGCCCTTGACCTCGGTGTTGCCGAGCTTGGTCTTCGTCTGGCCCTCGAACTGCGGGTCGCCGATCTTCACCGAGACGATGGCGGCCAGGCCCTCGCGGATGTCCTCACCCGTGAGCTTCTCGTCCTTGGCCTTGAAGAGCTTCTTGTCCTCGGCGTAGCGGTTGACGATCGAGGTCAGCGCGGTGCGGAAGCCCTCCTCGTGGGTGCCGCCCTCGTGGGTGTTGATCGTGTTGGCGAAGGAGTAGACCGACTCGGAGTAGGCGTCGGACCACTGCATCGCGACGTCGACGCTCATCCGCATGTCGTTCTTGCCGAGGCCCTCGGCGCCGAAGCTGATGATCGAGCGGTGGATCGGCGACTTCTTGCTGTTGATGTGCTTGACGTAGTCCTCGAGGCCGCCGTCGTAGCGGTAGGTGATCTCGGTGGCCTCGAACGCCTGGGCCTCCGCGCCCGGCTCGGGGGCGGCCTCGGCGAGCGTGATCTCCTCGGCCATGCCGGTCTCGGCCTTGCCGTGACCGGGCCGCTCGTCGCGCAGCACGATGGTCAGGCCCTTGTTGAGGAAGGCCATCTCCTGCAGCCGGCGGCTGATGGTGTCGAACGAGTAGGTCGTCGTCTCGAAGATGTCGCCGTCGGCCCAGAAGGTGATCTGGGTGCCGCGCTTCTTCGTCGGGCCGATCTTCTCCAGCGGACCCGGCTTGGCCATGTCGTAGGACTGGTGCCACTCGGTGCCGTCGCGCCAGATGCGCACGTCCAGCTTGGTGGACAGCGCGTTGACGACCGTGACACCGACGCCGTGCAGACCGCCGGAGACCGCGTAGCTCTTGCCGTCGAACTTGCCGCCCGCGTGGAGGATGGTCATGACGACCTCGACCGTGGGCCGCTTCTCCACCGGGTGCATGTCGACCGGGATGCCACGGCCGTTGTCCTCCACCCGGACGCCGCCGTCGGCCAGCAACGTGACGCGGACGGTGTCGCAGTGCCCGGCGAGGGCCTCGTCGACGGAGTTGTCGACGACCTCCCACACCATGTGGTGCAGACCCCGCTCACCGGTCGAGCCGATGTACATGCCGGGGCGCTTGCGGACGGCCTCGAGGCCCTCGAGGACCGTGATCGAGCTGCCGGAGTACGCGTTGTCAGTCTGGGGTCGAGCGACCACGTGGGGCCCTTCTGTCGCGCAACCGGCGCACGGCTCCCCACCTCGCGGGAGGGGGCTGGACGCGGGACGGCGTCGCACCTTCAGGGGCGCAGAACGACGCTGAGCCGGTTGCTGGCGGTTTCTCGTTCCCAGGATACCGGGTGGGACGACAGGAATGCCGCCGTCCACGCCCTGAGCGCGTTCCTGTGCCGTTCCCGGTGCGCTCGCCACCCCCGATGGTGGCCCCCCGGGTCGACATGCCGTCCCGGGCTGCCTGACGGCCGGAGGGAGGACCCCCCGCCCCCCTCCGTGGGAGGACCGCGTCCCCTCGTCCCCCGCAGGCCCGGGGCGCGCCTCCGCCCGGGACCGCGACGCGGACCCGTACGGGCGGGAGGGGGCCCGTGCTCAGTTGACCGGGCCGCCCTTGGTGAACCGGTCGGGGTCCAGGGGCGGGACGGCGGGGCCGGTCCGGCGGTTGAGGAGCACTGTCACGCCCCAGAGGACGACGCCGATGACCAGCAGCACCCCGGCGATCCGGTACTGCTCGGCGGGCCGGCCGGCCCACGGCGTGGCCAGGAAACCGCAGGCCAGGGCCCCGATCACCGGTAGGACGGTGGGAGTGCGGAAGTGGTCGGCCTCGACGCGGTCCTTGCGCAGCACCAGGACGGCGACGTTCACCACGGTGAAGACGACCAGCAGGAGCAGCGCCGTGGTGCCGCCGAGGGCCGGCACGGCACCGACGAAGGTGATCAGACCGAAGGCCAGCGCGGTGGTGAAGAGGATCGCCGTGGTGGGGGTGCGCCGCCGGGGGTGGACCCTGCCCAGCAGTGGCGGCAGCACGTGCTGCCGGCTCATCCCGTAGACCAGCCGGCTGGCCATGAGCATGTTGATCAGCGCGGAGTTCGCGACGGCGAACATGGTGATGACGCCGAAGATGCCGATCGGGAAGCCGGGGGCGCCGGCCTCCACCACCTGCAGCAGCGGGGTGTCGCCCTGGCTGAGCTCGCCGGCCGGCACCAGGGCGATCGCCGAGATCGACACCAGCACGTAGATCAGCCCGGTGAGGCAGAGACCGAGCAGCAGCACCTTCGGGAAGATCTTCCGCGGCTGCTTGCACTCCTCGGCCATGTTCACCGAGTCCTCGAAGCCCACCATCGCGAAGAACGCCAGCCCGGTGGCCGCGATCACCCCGCCGACGACCGACCGGTCACCGGTGTCGAACTCGGTCACCCGGGAGAAGTCCCCCTCGCCCAACCCGAGCGCCCAGAGGCCGACGCCGATGACGATGAGCAGGCCGGAGAGCTCCACGCAGGTGAGCACGACGTTGGCCTTGACGCTCTCGCCGACGCCGCGGTGGTTGACCAGTGCGACCAGCGACATGAAACCCAGGCCGATCAGGGTGATCCCGATGCCCTCCTCGATGCCCAGCCCGAAGACGCTGGCCGCGTTGGCGCTGAACGCCCGGGCGGCGGTGGACGCCGACGTGATCCCGGAGCTCATCACCGCGAAGGCGACGAGGAAGGTGACGAAGTGGATGCCGAACGCCTTGTGCGTGTACAGCGCCGCCCCCGCGGCCTGCGGGTACTTCGTCACCAGCTCCAGGTAGCTGAACGCGGTGACCAGCGCGACGAGGAACGCGACGAGGAACGGCAGCCACACGACCCCGCCCACCTGGGCCGCGACCTGGCCGGTCAGCGCGTAGATCCCGGTGCCGAGGATGTCGCCGACGATGAACAGCAGCAGCAGGCCGGGGCCCATCACCCGCTTGAGGGTGGGCTGACCGTCCTCGGTCCGTTCCGGGGCCTCGGTGGTGTCGGCCATGGAGGGCCTCCCGCTCGACTGGAGAAGGACCCCGCTGCCCCCGGCAGGAGGGTCGGGATCGACTGCACTGCCCGGCACGCCGATCGTCGCGGCCGGCGGGGCCTACCGCGACCCGAGCGCGGCCCCGCCGGACGGCCGACACTCGGGGCATGGCCGAGACCCCCGCCGCCAGGACCTGCCTCGTCACCGGGGCCACCGGCTACATCGGCGGGCGGCTGGTGCCCGAGCTGCTCGCCGCCGGGCACCGCGTGCGGGTGATGACCCGCTCGCCGGAGCGGCTGCGCGACCACCCGTGGGCCGGGAGCGTGGAGGTGGCCCGCGCCGACGCCGGGGACGCCGAGGCGGTCGCGGCCGCCTGCGCCGGGGTGGACGTCGTCTACTACCTCGTCCACGCCCTGGGCACCGGGCGGGAGTTCGAGGAGACCGACCGGCGGACGGCGCGGGTGGTGGCGGGCGCCGTCCGCGAGGCGCGGGTGGGGCGGCTGGTCTACCTCGGTGGGCTCGAGCCGGCCGACGAGGAGCTCTCCCCGCACCTGCGGTCCCGCGCGGAGGTGGCCCGGATCCTGCTCGGGTCCGGCGTCCCGACCGTCGTCCTGCGGGCCGCGGTGGTGCTCGGGTCGGGCTCGGCGTCGTTCGAGATGCTGCGGTACCTGACCGAGCGGCTGCCGGTGATGGTGACCCCACGGTGGGTGCACAGCCGCATCCAGCCGATCGCCATCCGCGACGTGCTGCGCTACCTGGTCGGCTGCGCGACCCTGCCGTCCGACGTCCACCGGTGCTTCGACATCGGCGGGCCGGACGTCATGGACTACGCCGAGATGATGCAGCGGTTCGCGGTCGTGGCCGGTCTGCCGCGGCGGCGGATCCTCCCGGTGCCGTTGTTCACGCCGTCCCTGTCCAGTCACTGGGTGGGGCTGGTCACGCCGGTGCCGGCCGGCATCGCGCGGCCGCTGGTCGAGTCGCTGCGCAACACCGTGGTCTGCGGCGAGCACGACATCGCGCGGTACGTGCCGGACCCGCCCGGCGGGCTGCTCGGGTTCGACGAGGCGGTGCGGCTGGCGATCCAGCGGGTCAGGGAGGCCACGGTGGCCACGCGGTGGTCGTCGGCGTCCGTGCCCGGGGCCCCGTCGGACCCGCTGCCGACCGACCCCGACTGGGCCGGGGGCACCCTCTACGTCGACGAGCGCACCCGGGAGACCGGCGCCGAGCCGGCCGCGTTGTGGCGGGTGGTCGAGGGGATCGGCGGGGACAACGGCTGGTACTCCTTCCGCCTCGCCTGGGAGGTCCGCGGCTGGCTGGACCGGGCGGTCGGCGGCGTCGGCCTGCGCCGGGGACGGCGGTCACCGTCGCAGCTCTACGTCGGCGACGCCCTGGACTTCTGGCGGGTCGAGGAGCTCGCGCCCGGCCGGCTGCTGCGGCTGCGCGCGGAGATGCGGGTGCCGGGGTTGGCCTGGCTGGAGTTCCACGTGGAACAGGACGGCGGCCGCACCCGGCTGCGGCAGAAGGCCACCTTCCGACCGCACGGGCTGTTCGGCCACGTGTACTGGTGGGTGCTCGTCCCGTTCCACGGCTTCGTGTTCGGCGGCATGCTCCGCAACATCTGCCGCGCCGCCGAGGCGATGACACCGTCGGCCTCCCGGCCGACACCGCGCCCAGGTGCCGTCCCCGCCCGACGCTGAGCCCCACCGGGCACTCGACCGCGGGAGCCCGGGGCCCCACTCCTCGCACCGCCCCGCGGGGCGCCCGGCCTCGGGCGGGGGACGTCACACCAGCAGCTGGGCGGCGGCGAGCTCCCTGTAGAGGGGGCTGGACTCGACGAGCTCCGCGTGGGTGCCGCGGGCGACGACCCGGCCGGCGTCGAGCACGACGATCTGGTCACTGTCGAGGACCGTCGACAACCGGTGCGCCACCACCAGCAACGCGCGGTCCTCGGCAGCGGCGGCGAGGGTCTGCCGGAGCAGCTGCTCGTTGCGCGCGTCGAGGCTCGCGGTCGGCTCGTCGAGCAGCAGCAGCGCCGGGCGGGCCAGCAGGGAGCGCGCGATCGCCAGCCGCTGCCGCTCCCCGCCCGAGAGCAGCACGCCCTCGTCCCCCACCGGGACGTCCAGCCCGCGCGGTGAGCGCTGCACCACCTCGGTCAGCCCGACGTCGGCCAGCACCGCCCACAGCTCGGGGTCGCTGGCGTCCGGGGCGGCGAGCAGGAGGTTGTCGCGCACCGAGCCCGCGAGCACCGGGGCCTCCTGCTCCACGTAGCCCAGCCGCGCCCGCAGCCCGGCGCGCGGCAGGTCACGCACGTCGGTGCCCGCCCACCGGATCGCCCCGCCGGTCAGCGGGTAGAAGCCCTCGACCAGCGCGAGCACCGTCGACTTGCCCGCACCCGACGGCCCCACGAGCGCCACCCGGCCGCCGGCCGGCACCGCCAGCGACACCCCGCGCAGCACCTCGGTACCGTCCGGGTAGGCGAAGGTGACGTCGGCCAGCTCGAGCAGCGGGACCTCACGGGACGGCGGCACCGGGGGCACGGCGACGACCGTGCTCCCCCGCTCGGGCCGGGCGTCCTCCTCCGGCGCGAGCCCGAGCACCTCCTGGATCCGGGCCAGCGCACCCAGGCCGGTCTGCAGCTGGGTCCACGCGCCGATCGCCTGGCCCAGCGGCATGACCAGCAGGAACAGGTACAGGATGAAGGCGACCAGGTCGGCGACGGCGATCGTGCCGGCGGCCACCCGGTACCCGCCGAGCCCGAGGACGGCGAGGAACGCGCCCTGGACGGCGATCGAGCCGGCCGGGGACACCAGCGCCTCCAGCCGGGCCACCCGGACGCCGGCCGCGTACGCCCGGCCCGCGCTCGCGCCGAAGACGTCCACCTCGCGGGCCGTCGCCCCGCTGGCACGGATCGTCCGCACCGCCGACAACGCCCGCTCCACGGCGGCACTCATCGCGCCGACCTCCTCCTGCGCCTGCCGCGAGAGCCTGCGCACGCCCCGGGCCACCGAGGCGACGACGGCGACGCCGACGGCGACCGCGACCACGGTGACCAGCAGCAGCCAGCCGTCCACCAGCGCCATCGCCACCAGCGCGCCGACCCCCACGACCACCGAGCCGACGATGTCGACGACACCGGAGGTGACCGTGGCCCGCAGCAGCGTGGTGTCCGCACCCACCCGCGACATGAGGTCACCGGTGCGCCGCCGGTCGTACTCGGCGATCGGCAGCCGCAGCAGCCGGTCGGCCACCGTCCGACGGGTGGTGAGCACCACCGCCTCCGCGGTGCGCTGGAGCAGGTACTGCTGGAACGCCGACAGCGCCGAGGCCGCGACCAGGACGACGACCAGTGCCACCACCGCGGGCAGCAGCGCCCGGCCGGCCCCGACCGCCTCGATCACGCGGGCCACCAGCGCCGGCTGGGCCAGCGCGCCCGCGGCCGCGACGAGCGACAGCGCCGCGGCACCCAGCAGCGGCCCACGGTGCGGGCGCAGCAGCGGGAGCAGCTCGCGCAGTCCGGCCGCCGGGGCGGCGGTGGAGTGGGCCGTGGCCGGATCGGCCGGGGCGGTGGCCGGATCGGCCGGGGCGGCGGCCGGATCGGCCGGGGCGGCGGCCGGGTCGGTCACGAGACGCCGGCGAGGGCGCCGACGATCGCGGTCAGCAACCGGGCGTGGTGCTCGATGAGCTCGGGGCGGTGGCCGTCGGGGCGGATCGCGGCGACGAAGCCGCCCGCCAGGCTGCCCGCCTGACCGGCCGACGTCCAGAACTCGTCGCCGTCGTCGGTGCCGAGCAGCAGCCCGCGCACGGTCGCGTCCTCGACCAGCCGCCGCGGCACCGGACCGTCCTCCGACGACAGCAGCACCCAGCGCGCGTCGAACTCCGGGTCCCCGCTGGGCACCTGGACCAGCCCGCCCGTGCGGTGCTTCCAGAACCGGGCCGGCGACAGGCGCAGCGTCGGCACGGGGACCAGCACCGGGGCGGCGGTGATCGCGTACTCGGGCACCGCGTAGCGCCCGGAGGCGTAGAGGACGTCGAAGGCGACCAGCTCGGTGGAGCCGTAGCGGCCGCGCATCACCCCGGCCGGCCGGTGGTCCCTGGTCGCCCGGACCGGCGCGGAGGCGACCAGCTCGGCGAGGGCGGCGTCCTCCGGGCCGGTGCCGTCGGAGATCTCCCACCCGTGCTGGACCGCCCAGGCCTGCGCGCCGACGAGATCGCCCTGGTAGGCGAAGACCCGCTCCACCTCGCCGGGCCGGCGCGGTCGCCGCCCGCCGAACAGCCCACCGCGCACCGGCTGGTCCGCCGGCGGCGACTGGCCCCAGGGGTCGCCGGACGACGTCCGGTCGTCCCACGGCTGTGCCGGGGGCGGGGGACCGGGCTCGGCGGGGGCCGAGGCGCCGGGCTCGGCGCGCGGCGGCGTCGGCCGGGCCGGCTCGGCGGCCGGCAGGTCCCAGCCCGGCGGCTGCCAGGGGGCGCCGCCGGCGTCCGGCGACTGCGCGGGACCGTCGGCCGGCCGCCCGGAGGCGGGGGACTGCGGGGCGTCGCCCTCGCCCAGGTGGGAGGGCTCCCGCCAGCTGCTGCCGTCGTCGGGCCGGTCGTCGAAGCCGTCGCGGTCGCGGGGGCTGGTCATCGCTGCATCGTCCTCCCGGAGCGGTCCGGCGCGGACCGGCTCCTATCCGTACGTGTCCCGGGGCCCCCGCCCGCGGACCGACCGCGGGCCCTTCTTCCAGCTGGGGGCCGTCGGTCCGACAACGCGCAGGCGGGTCACGACGTCCCCGCCCACCTGGGCGCGCAGCCGCCCGAGGATCGTGGGGGCCAGCAGCCGCAGCTGCGTGGCCCACGCGGTGGACTCCGCGACGACCAGCAGCTCGCCCTCGGTGAGGGTCTGCGGGGTGCAGTGGGCGGCGATGTCCGGGCCGACCAGCGCCGACCAGCGGCCGAACACGGCGCCGACCTTGGTGTGGGCGCTCCAGTCCTGAGCCGTGACCAGGGAGTCGACCAGCCTGCCCAGCGGCTGGGGATCGTCGTCCCCGGGGCGCGGGCCGGTCCAGGTGCGGCGGGGACCGGCGATCCGCCGCCGGGTCGGGCGCGGCCGGGCGGCCGACGCCGCGCGCGCGGCCTCCAGCGCCGCGCGGGCGATGTCGCTGGGCCGGGCCGGCGGCTGCCCGGACGACTCGGCACTCACCGGACCTCCTCCTCCAGCACCGCGGGGTCCACGGCCCCATCCTCGGCTGCCGCCGGGGTCAGCGGAACCGCCTGCCCGCCGGCGACCTGGACGACGGTGCTGCGCAGCTCGGCCGGGACGTCGTCGAGGACCGCGGCGGTGATGAGCGTCTGCTCCGCGGAGCGGGCCACCGTGGCCAGGGCCGCGCGCCGGTCGGCGTCCAGGGTGGCGAAGACGTCGTCGAGGACGAGCACCGGTTCCTCCCCGTCGGCCCGCAGCAGCGCGAAGCAGCCGAGCTTGAGGGCGAGCGCCAGCGACCAGGACTCCCCGTGGCTGGCGAACCCCTTGGCCGGCAGCGTCCCCAGCGAGATGACCAGGTCGTCGCGGTGCGGCCCCACCAGCGTCATCCCCCGGTCCACCTCCTCACCGCGGCGCTCGGCGACACGTTCGCGAAGCGCGGTGCTCAGCTCCGCGGCGTCGGGCAGGCGCGCCCCCTCGGCCAGCGGCGTGCCGTCGCCGGCCAGCGGCACGGTGCTCGCGTAGCCCAGCGCCGCCACGGCGGCGTCGGCCCCCGCCACCCCGGCGTAGGCGCGGGCGACGTGCGGGCCGAGGGCGGCGACCAACCGCAGACGGGCGGCCAGCAGCTGCCCGCCGAGGTCGATCAGGTGCCCGTCCCACACATCGAGGGTGGCCAGGGCGTTGCCGCGGGCCAGCCGGGCGGTCTTGAGCAGGGCGTTGCGCTGCTTGAGCACCCGGTCGTAGTCGCTGCGCACCCCCGCCAGCCGTGGCGTCCGGCTGACCAGCAGGTCGTCGAGGAACCGTCGCCGCTCGGCGGGGTCGCCCCGGACCAGCACGAGGTCCTCCGGCGCGAACAGCACCGACTTCACCAGCCCGAGCAGCTCCCGCGGCCGCGGCAGCGGGGCACGGTTGACCCGCACCCGGTTGGCCCGGCCCGGGTTGATCTCGATCTCCACCAGGAGCTCGCGGTCCTCGCGCCGCAGTGCCGCGCGCACCACCGCCTGGGCCGCCCCCTGGCGGACCAGCGGGGCGTCGCTGGCCACCCGGTGGCTGCTCATCGTGGCCAGGTAGCCGACCGCCTCGACGAGGTTGGTCTTCCCCTCGCCGTTGCGGCCGACGAAGACGGTCGGCCCGGGGCGCAGGGCAACGTCCACCCGCTCCCAGTTGCGGAACGAGCCGAGCTGCAGGTGTCGCAGGTACACCTGTCAGGCCCCCGAGGGGCAGGGACGGCCTCTCCTGCCCCTCGGGCAGGCCGGGTGGAGCGTGCTCACGCCGGGCGCTCGGCCTCCTGCTGCTGGACCGCGTGCACCGCGTGCCCGCCGAACTGCTGGCGCAGCGCGGCGACGGCCTTCATCGTCGGCGAGTCCTCCTGGCGCGACGAGAACCGGGCGAACAGCGAGGCGGCGATCGTCGGCATGGGGACGGCGTTCTCGATGGCCTGCTCCACGGTCCAGCGGCCCTCGCCGGAGTCCTCCGCGTACCCCCGGATGCGGTCGAGCTGCGGGTCCTCCTCCAGCGCGCGGACCAGCAGGTCCAGCAGCCAGGAGCGGATGACGGTGCCCTGCGTCCAGGACTTGACCACCCCGGGGACGTCCTCGATCAGGTCGACGGCGGCCAGCAGCTCGTAGCCCTCGCCGTAGGCCTGCATCATCGCGTACTCGATGCCGTTGTGGACCATCTTCGAGAAGTGCCCGGCGCCCACCGGCCCGGCGTGCACGAAGCCGGCACCCGGCAGCTCCTGACCGGACTCGTCGACCGGCGACGGCGGCTTGAGCGCGTCGAACACCGGTTGCACCTTGGCGACGTCGTCCTTGGTGCCCCCGACCATCAGCGCGTAGCCGTTCTCCAGGCCCCACACGCCCCCGGAGACCCCCACGTCGATGTAGCCGATGCCCTTCTCGCGGCACAGCACGTCGTGGATCTGGTCGTCGGTGTACTTGGAGTTGCCGCCGTCGACGATCACGTCGCCGGGGCTGAGCAACTCGGCCAGCTCCTTGACCGTCGCCCGGGTCGGCTCACCCGCCGGGACCATCACCCACACCACGCGCGGGGCCGAGAGCACCTCGACCAGCGCGGGCAGGCTGTCGACGTCCCGCTTGTCCGGGTGGTGGTCGAAGCCGACGACCTCGTGGCCGGCACGGCGCAGCCGCTCGGCCATGTTGCCGCCCATCTTGCCCAGCCCGATCAGCCCCAGCTGCACGGCTTCCGTCCTCTCGTCGCGGTTCAAGGGGTGTCCTGCCGTCACCGGCCCCGTGCCGAGGCCCGCCCCGAGCCTGCGAGAGGTGGGGAGGACGGGGTCGGCCCCCCTGCAGGAGGGCCGGCCCCGGCACGGGCCGGGGCACGCGGATGATCCTTCACCCGGGCAGGCGCACCGGCATGATGAGGTAGCGGTAGCTGCCGGGCCGCTCGGCCGGCGTGGCGGCCGCACCGTCGTCGGTCGCCGGCTCCTCCACCCCGGACAGGACGGCGGGCTTCAGCGGACTGGTGAAGTCCATCCGCGCGCGGGGCGTGTGCACCGCGGCCAGGCCGTCGAGCAGGAACGTCGGGTTGAAGCCGATCGTCAGCGGCTCGCCGTCGAACTCCACGTCGCAGCGCTCCTCGGCCTGCCCCTCGTCGTCGCTGCCGCCGGCCCGCAGGGTGACCTGCCCGGGGGTGAACTCGCAGCGCAGGGGGGTGCCACGGTCGGCGACGAGGGCCACGCGCTTGGCCGCGTCGGTGAACAGGCCCACCGGGAGCACCGCGTTGGCGTGCGACTCGTTCGGCATGATCGCGCGGTACTTGACGAACTCGGCATCGAGCAGCCGGGTGGTGGTCTGACGGTCCTTGCCCGACAGGCCGAGGATGCCCTCCCCGGAGCTGCCCGAGGACAGGGAGATGGTGATCTCCGGGCCGCTGGTGAGGGTCTTGGCCGCGTCGGCCAGGGTGCGGGCCGGGACGAGCACCGCCGCCGACAACCCCGGGGTCTCCGGCCGCCAGGCGAACTCCCGCACCGCCAGCCGGTAGCGGTCGGTGGCCGCGAGGGTGACCAGGTCGTCCTCGATCTCCAGCCGGACGCCGGTGAGCATCGGCAGGGTGTCGTCACGACCGGCGGCGACGGCGACCTGGCCCACCGCCTCGGCGAAGACGTCGCTGTCGACCACCCCGGCCGACGACGGCATCGACGGCAGGGAGGGGTAGTCCTCCACCGGCAGCGTCGGCAGGCTGAACCGCGCGTTGCCGCAGGCGATCGACAGCCGCGGCCCCTCGGCGGTGATGTCGACCGGGTGGGGCGGCAGCGCCCGGGTGATCTCGGCGAGCAGCCGGCCGGGCACGAGGGTGCGGCCGCTCTCGGTGGCCTGCACGTCGACCTCGGCCCGGGCGGAGACCTCGTAGTCGAAGCCGCTCACCGACAGCTGGCTGCCGTCGACCTCGAGCATGATGCCGGCCAGCACCGGCACCGACGGCCGGGGCGGCAGGCTGCGCGCCGTCCATGCGACGGCATCGGCGAGCACCTCACGTGCCACCCGGAACTTCATGACCCGATCCACCCCAGCTCTGTGCGTGCTCCTCCTACTGCGGTGCTCATCGTGCCTGCTGCGGCCGACATGCGGGTAACTGCTTCCCCGATCAGGTGTGCTCCCGCCCCTGCAGACCCTGCTTCCCCACCCTGAATGTGGTTCGAGAACTCATCGAGAGAACTCCCTCATCCTCGTCATCACTGGTGTGGAAGCTGGGGATCGAGGCCCTCTGCGCAGGTCAGGGCCGGAGTCGACATGTTGGCCGACTGTGGGTGCAGCAGGCGTCCCTGTTGTCGACACGTGGACATCTCGACGTCCGTGCACACCGACCGTCGTCTCTCCACGTCCTGTCCCCTGGTTCCCCCAGTACGCATCCCCAGGTCCTGTGCACGGGCGGCGACCTCGCGAGGGGACGGCGACCCCAGCGGAGCGGGCCCCGGTGCATAGCAGCAGGTCAGCAACGAGCGGACGACGGGAGAGCGGCGGGCGGACGGCGACGCGCCCACGGCCCGGCGTCACGACGCGTGAGGTCGTCGGTACGAGATACCCCCAGACTGTGCACATCCCTGGGGACAACTCGTCGACGAGTCGACCGACGTCGGACCGGTGATGACGCCTTCTCCGCACCGGCCGCGGCCTGACGCCATGCACACGGTTGCCCACAGGTGTGGAGAAGTCGACTCCGTGTCCGTCGTCGACGACATCCCGGTCCCCCGGACCGCCCCGCGGCGACCGGCCGTCCCCGGCCGCCCGGCCGCCCGGACAGCCGGCGCGGCCGGCGGCGGACTACTGGCGGGCGCGGCTCTTGATGCGCGCGGTCAGCTCCGTGACCTGCGTGTACGTGGCCCGGCGCTCGCTCATCAGGTTGGTGATCTTCTTGACCGCGTGCATGACCGTGGTGTGGTCCTTGCCGCCGAAGGAGGCGCCGATCCGGGGCAGGGAGAGCTCGGTGAGCTCCCGGCACAGGTACATCGCGATCTGACGGGCGTTGACCAGCGTGCGGCTGCGGTTGGAGCCCTGCAGCTCCTCCATGGTCACGGAGAAGTACTCCGCGGTCGCCGCCATGATGATCGCCGCGGTGATCTGCGGACCCTGCTCGTCGCTGATCAGGTCCTTGAGCACCAGCTCGGCCAGCGGGAGGTCGACCTGCTGCTTGTTGAGGCTGGCGAACGCGGTCACCCGGATGAGGGCGCCCTCGAGCTCGCGGATGTTGGTCTGCACCTTGCTGGCGATGAACTCCAGCACCTGGTCGGGCACCTGGAGCCGCTCGCCGTAGGCCTTCTTCCGGAGGATCGCGATGCGGGTCTCCAGGTCCGGGGCCTGGACGTCGGTGATGAGGCCCCACTCGAAGCGGGTGCGCAGCCGGTCCTCCAGCGTCGTCAGCTTCTTCGGCGCCCGGTCGGAGGTGATCACGATCTGCTTGCTGGCGTTGTGCAGCGTGTTGAACGTGTGGAAGAACTCCTCCTGCGTCCGCTCGGCGCGTTCCAGGAACTGGATGTCGTCGATCAGCAGGAAGTCGATGTCGCGGTAGCGGCGGCGGAAGTCCTCGGCCCGGCCGGAGTGCACCAGGTTGATGAACTCGTTGGTGAACTCCTCCGTGCTCACGTAGCGGACCCGCACGTTGGGGAACATGCGCGCCGCGTAGTGGCCGATCGCGTGCAGCAGGTGGGTCTTGCCCAGCCCGGAGTCCCCGTAGATGAACAGCGGGTTGTAGGCCCGCGCCGGCGCCTCGGCGACCGCGACCGCAGCAGCGTGGGCGAACCGGTTGCTGTTGCCGATGACGAAACTGTCGAAGACGTACTTGGGGTTGAGCCCCGGGTCCTGCGCACCGGTCGCGGCCCGGCGGTCACCGAACAGGGGGACGGCGTCCCCACCGCGCCCGCCCGGCCCGCGTCCCTCACCCCGGCGCCCGCGACCCGTGGCGGGCGGCACCTCCTCGTCGCGTCCGGCGGGCTCGAGGTCGAAGGGGAGGACGGCGGCGCCGTTCTCGTCCACGTCCCCGCCGCCCCAGTCGCGGTCGGCGCCCCGCGTGCCGCGGCCGGCGGTCCGGCGCGCCGGGGGGCTCCAGTCGGTGGCCGGCAGGTCCTCGTCGTCGCGGTCGGGCACCGGCTGCTCGAGCGGGTCAGGACGCTCGGCGGTGTCGCGCTCCCAGGTGAGCGGCCGGGTCACGTCCGCCCGGACGCCGAAGGCGCTGCGCCCGTCGTCGGTGCGGTCCCGGGTCTCGCGGTCCTCCTCGGCGCGCTGCGCCTCGACCGCGGACCAGGGCCGCCGCGTCGGGACCTCGCGGCGCGGCTCCTCGTCGGGCGCTGCCGGGGTGTCCTCCACCTGGACCGCGACGCGGATGTCGCGACCGAGCTGCTCCGACAGCGCCTCGGCCAGCACCCGCCGCATGCGCGACTCGAGCACCGTCTGGGTGAACTCGTTCGGCGCCGACAGGACCGCGGTGTCCTCGAACACCCCGACCGGCCGGGTGAGGTTGAGCATCGCGTTCTGCTGCGGCGACAGACTCGTCGCCAGCCGCTCGCGGATCTGGTCCCAGACCGTCGCCAGGTCCACCGTGGCATCGGCCATGACCGTGTCCTCCCCAAACCGTGTGTTCGTCGCCACTACCGCGAGTGCGCACCGCCGCGCCCGATCCCTCGGCAGTTCCCCGCTGTGGACATCCGGACACGCGGTGTCCACACCGTCGTCCACAGGCTGTGCACGGTCGGCGACGCGCTCGTCCGGCTTCCGCTCGTGCGGACCGGGCAGGGACGTCGTCGCTGGTCAGGGAGGGGATGGAGAGCTCGTTCGGCGGGCGCGGTGGTCGGTCGACCCAGCGGGGCGGCCCCTGCGCCGGACGCGGACGTCCGGTGTGGAGCGACGGCGACGCTAACAGCCCCGTCCACAGCCCGGCAACGAGACCGGCGGCTCCGACCGGTGCGCGGCGGGGTGTGTCGCCGGCGGCGACCGGCGCGCCGTCCCGTCCCGTGCAGGGACGAGGCCGAACCTGAGGAGTCGGTGTCCGGACGGGCCCTCCGGCGCTGGGGATTCCTCGGCTATGCTGGTGGGAGTCTGTGGACGGGGAGCCGGTTCCGCCGTGCTCCAACCGTCCCTCCGCGCGTGCCTGCCCGCCGGCCGGTACGCATCGTCGATGTCGTGTAGTGGGAGTACCTCGTGAGCAAGCGCACGTTCCAGCCGAACAACCGCCGCCGGTCCAAGACCCACGGCTTCCGGCTGCGGATGCGCACCCGCGCGGGCCGGGCGATCATCGCCGGCCGTCGGCGCAAGGGTCGCGAGAAGCTCTCCGCCTGAGGTGCTGCCCGCGCAGGCACGCCTGCGCCGGCGTCCGGAGTTCACCGCGGTCGTCCGGTCCGGTCGGCGTGCCGGACGGCCGACCATGGTGCTCCACTACCTCCCCGAACGGCCCGTGACCCCGGCCCCCGGCGACGCCGGGACGGTCGGCGGTCCACGGGCCGGCTTCGTGGTGGGCAAGGCCGTGGGCAACTCCGTGGTCCGCCACCGGGTGACCCGGCGACTGCGTGCGGTCGTCCTCGGCGAACTGCACCGGCTGCCCGCCTCGGCCGACCTCGTCGTCCGGGCGCGTCCGGAGGCGGCGACGGCCAGCTCGGTCGACCTGCGGCGCGACCTCGCCGCGGGGCTGGACCGGGTCCTCGGCTCCCGGGCCCGCGCGTCGTGACCGGCGTCCCGGCACCCTCCGGCCCCGCCGCCGCACCCGGACGCGGCCCCGTCGGCCGCATGCTGCTCGGCGCGGTGCGCTTCTACCAGCGGGCGATCAGCCCGGCGCTGCCCCCGCGCTGCCGGTTCGCACCGACGTGCAGCAGCTACGCCGTCGAGGCGATCGAGGTGCACGGCGCCGCCCGCGGCACCTGGCTGGCCCTCCGGCGGTTGCTCAAGTGCGCGCCGTGGCACCCCGGCGGGTTCGACCCGGTGCCGCCGGCCCGTACCGCACCACCGGGATCAGACCGAGCTCACCCTCCGGCACACCGCCGGGCCGCGCAGCAGGAGGCTGGCGTTGCTTGACTGGCTGTACACCGCCATCTCCTGGGTCATGGCCCGGTGGCACTCGCTGTGGAACAGCGTCTTCGGGGACCCCGAGGCCGGGAGCGGCCTCTCGGGCCTGGCGTGGGCGCTGTCGATCGTCTTCCTGGTCGTCACGATCCGGCTGATCCTGTTCCCGCTGTTCGTCAAGCAGATCAAGTCGCAGCGGGCGATGCAGGAGATCCAGCCGGAGATCCAGAAGCTGCGCAAGCAGTACGGCAGTGACAAGCAGGGCTTCAGCCAGGCGATGATGGCGCTGCAGAAGGAGCGCGGGGTCAACCCGCTGGCCGGCTGCCTGCCGATCCTGCCGCAGATCCCGGTCTTCCTCTCCCTCTTCCACGTGCTGCGCCGGCTGGCACCGGACGCGCAGGGCCTCTACAGCTGGAGCGACGAGCTCACCGACGAGGCGGCCCGCGCGCCGCTGTTCGGCGCCCCGATCTCCTCGTCGTTCAACATGACCGGCGCCAAGGAGCAGGCGATCCTGGCCCTGCCCGGCGTCAGCTACACCAGCATCCGCATCGTCGCGTTCGTCCTGATCGTGATCATGTGCGCGACGACGTACGTCACCCAGAAGCAGACGATGAAGCGCTCCGGCCCGGTCGAGGGGCAGGCGGCCATGGTGCAGAAGCTGCTGCTCTACGGCATGCCGATCAGCCTCTTCGTCACCGGCTTCTTCTTCCCGGTCGGCGTCCTGCTGTACTGGTTCACGAACAACCTGTGGACGCTGGGCCAGCAGTTCTTCATCCTGCGGAAGATGCCGCCGCCCGGCTCGCCCGCGGCCCTGGCCAAGTCCGCCACGGACAAGCCCGCGGTCGACCCGAGGACGCTCGCGCCGAAGCCCGGCGCCAAGCCGGTCCGTCCGAGGCCCGGCCGCCCCGTGGCGCCCTCGAGCACGGTCGACCCGGTCGACCCCACCGGCGACACCACCGCGTCGAGCAGCCCGCTGTCCGACGGCGCGCCGGCCGACGGGGCGACCGGCTCCTCGGCCGCCGGCTCCAACGGCCAGGCGCCCGGCGGCAAGGGCTCGACCAGCCGGCCGCGCGGGAACGCCGGCCGGGGCGGAAGTCCGGGTCCGGCGAACAGGGGCAAGCGCAAGCGCCGCTGACGGCGCCCACGGTGTCCCCCGCGGACGCCCGCCGGCTCGCGCCGGCCACCGACCACCGGGGAAGCCCGGACGCCCATCTACGGGAGGAGACGCCATGAGCGCCCCGCAGCACCCCACCGACACGGCCGCGACCGCCGAGGCCACGTCGGGTGCGGTCCTCAGCCCCGTGCCCGGCGACGCCGGACCGGCCCAGCCCGACCTGCCCGACCCGGACGCCGACAGCGCCGACGCGGTCGTGGAGCCGACCGACGACGACGAGGACGGCGGCGACGACCTGCTGGTCCGCGAGGGTGACGTCGCGGGGGACTACCTGGAGCGGCTGCTCGACATCCTCGACGTGGACGGCGACATCGACCTCGATGTGGAGGGCGACCGGGCTTCGGTCGCGATCGTCGGCGGCGAGCTGCAGGACCTCGTCGGCCCGGACGGCTCGGTGCTGGAGGCGTTGCAGGAGCTGACCCGGCTGGCCGTCGCCCAGTCCACCGGCGTCCGCAGCCGGCTGATGCTCGACATCAGCGGGTTCCGCGCCAAGCGCCGCGCCGACCTCACCGCCCTGGCCTCGGAGGCGGCGCGCCGGGTGGCGCAGAGCCGGCAGCCCGAGCGCCTGACCGCGATGAACCCGTTCGAGCGCAAGGTCGTCCACGACGTCATCGCCGGCGTCGCGGGGGTGCGCAGCGAGTCGGAGGGCGAGGAGCCCAACCGCCGAGTCGTGGTCCTGCCGGATCGGTGAGCGCGCCCGCCGACGTCCCGGCCGCCCCACCGGCCCCACCCGTCGCGCGGCAGGTCTTCGGGGAGGCGCTCCCCGACGCCGAGCGCTACGTGGCCCGGCTGGCCACCGACGGCGTCACCCGCGGGCTGATCGGCCCGCGGGAGGTGCCGCGGCTGTGGCAGCGGCACGTGCTCAACAGCGCGGCCGTGGCCGAGGCCGTCCCGTCGGGCGCCCGGGTGGTGGACGTCGGCAGCGGCGCCGGGCTGCCCGGGATCCCGCTCGCGCTCGCGCGGCCCGACCTCCGGCTGACGCTGGTGGAGCCGATGGCCCGGCGCGTGGAGTTCCTCGAGGAGGTCGTCGCCGAGCTGACCGCCCCGTGGCGCGTCGTCCGCGGCCGGGCCGAGGAACGCTCCGTGCGGAGCGCGGTGGGGCCGGTCGACGTCGTCACCGCACGTGCGGTCGCCGCCCTTCCCCGGCTGGTGACCTGGTGCCGCGGTCTGATGCGCCCCGGCACGCTGCTCGTCGCCCTGGTGGGGGCGCGGGCGGTCGAGGAACTCCCGGCGCTGGTCCCGGAGCTGGAGGCCGCGGGGATGCGCGACATCCACGCACGGGCTGTCGGCGCGGACCTCGGCGAGGCTGCCACTACCGTGGTGGTCATGACGCGTGGGCAACGGTGAGTCCCGCCCCCTGTTCCACGTGGAACCCCGACGTCTTCCCGAGCCCGTTCCACGTGAAACGGATCGGCAGGAAGGACCCGAGATGACCGACCCGGGCCAGCGGCTGCGGAGCAGTCTCGCCGCCGACCAGGCGGGCGCCGGAGCGGACTTCGACAGCCCGATCGCCATGGAGGCCATGCGCGCGACCCGCGTGCTGCACGCGGCCAACCAGGAGCCCTTCCCGCGGCCGGGTCGCATCCGGGTCATCACGATCGCCAACCAGAAGGGTGGCGTCGGCAAGACCACGTCGGCGGTCAACCTCGGGGTGGCCCTGTCGCTCTACGGTCTGCGGACGTTGGTCATCGACCTCGACCCCCAGGGCAACGCCAGCACGGCCCTCGGCGTGGAGCACAGCGTCGGGACGCCGTCGGTGTACGACGCCCTCGTCGGTGACAGCTCGCTGTCGGAGGTCGTCCACCCGACGACGGCCAGCCCCCTCCTGCTCTGCGTACCCGCGACCATCGACCTCGCCGGCGCGGAGATCGAGCTGGTCTCCGTCGTGGCCCGCGAGTACCGGTTGCGCCGGGCGATCGAGGCGTACCTGACCGCCCTCCCGCCCGAGCAGCGACCGCAGTACGTCCTGGTCGACTGCCCGCCGTCCCTCGGCCTGCTCACCCTGAACGCACTCGTGGCCGGCGACGAGGTGCTCATCCCCATCCAGTGCGAGTACTACGCGCTGGAGGGCCTGGGGCAGCTGCTCAACAACATCGACCTGGTCCGCCAGCACCTCAACCCGGGCATCGCCGTCCGCACCATCCTGCTGACCATGTACGACGGGCGTACCCGGCTCGCCGACCAGGTGGCGGAGGAGGTCCGCAACCACTTCGGCGAGCTGGTGCTGGACGCGGTGATCCCCCGCAACGTGCGGGTCTCGGAGGCACCGGGCTACGGCCAGTCGGTGCTCACCTACGACCCCGGCTCGCGCGGCTCCACCAGCTACGTGGAGGCCGCCCGCGAACTGGCCGAGCGGGGTGTCTCCCTGCCGCCCCTCGCCTCCCGTTCGGGCCCCGGGATGCCCGCCGCTCCCCCGGCGCCCCTGGGCACGGCGTTCCCCGACACCGACGCGGCCACCGTGCCCGTCCCCCCTTCCCCTGAGGAGCGAGCATGAGCAAGCGCGGTGGCCTGGGCCGGGGGCTCGCGGCACTGATCCCCACCAGCGCTCCGCCCGTCGAGCAGCCGACGCTGCCCGACACCGGGGCCGGCGACGGCGCGGGGACCGCTGCGCCGGCGCCTGCCGAGGCCCCGACTGCCGCCCCGGTGCACCTGCTGCCGCCTGCGGCGCAGGCGGCGGAGACGGTGGCGCGGCAGCGGGAGGAGGCCGCGGTCGGTGTCCCCGGGGCGCAGTTGCGCGAGGTCGCCGTCACCGACGTCGTCCCGAACCCGAAGCAGCCCCGGCAGGTCTTCGACGACGAGGCCCTGGAGGAGCTCACCCACTCGGTGCGCGAGTTCGGCCTCCTCCAGCCGATCGTCGTACGCGAGCGGAGCGAGGGCGGCTACGAGCTCATCATGGGTGAGCGCCGGCTGCGCGCCTCGCGTGCGGCCGGGCTGGACACCGTGCCGGCGATCATCCGGGACACCACCGACGACGCCCTGCTCCGTGACGCGCTGCTGGAGAACATCCACCGTGTCCAGCTGAACCCGCTCGAGGAGGCCGCGGCCTACCAGCAACTGCTGGAGGAGTTCGGCGCGACCCACGAGGAGCTGGCCAACCGGATCGGCCGCAGCCGGTCCCAGGTCACCAACACCATCCGGCTGCTGAAGCTGCCGGTGAAGGTGCAGACGCGGGTGGCTGCCGGGGTCATCTCCGCCGGGCACGCCCGGGCGCTGCTGGGCCTGGCCGACGCCGAGGCCCAGGACGCGCTGGCCACCCGGATCGTCGCCGAGGGGCTGTCGGTCCGGGCCACCGAGGAGGCCGTCGCGATGGCCGCCGCCGAGCAGCCGTCGGCCAGGCGGCGCGCCCGGCGGATCAGTGCCCCGGGGGTGGAGGACCTCGCCGGTCGCCTGTCGGACGCCTTCGAGACCAAGGTGAAGATCCAGATCGGCCGGGCCAAGGGCCGCATCGTCGTCGAGTTCGGCTCGGTCGACGACCTGCAGCGCATCATCGGCCAGATGGCCCCGGACATCAACGGGCGCAGTCCGGAGGACTGAGGCCGCCACCGACGACGAGGGCCGGGTTCTGTCAGTGACGGAACCCGGCCCTCGTCGTTCTGCACGCGCCCGGCGTGGGCGCCGCCCCCGGGCCCGCGACGGGTGGGGACGACGGGGTCCTCCGTCAGCGGGTGGACGTCGCCCGGCGCGTCAGCAGGCGGGCGAGGACGTCGCCCAGCGAGTGGCCGGCCGCCTCGACCGCCATCGGGAACATCGACGTCTCGGTCAGCCCCGGGGAGACGTTCACCTCGAGGAAGTGCACCTCGCCGTCGGGGCTGACGATCGCGTCGGTGCGGGAGAGGTCGGCCAGCCCGAGCACCCGGTGCACCTGGACGGCGAGCGCCGCGGCCTTCGCCGCCACTTCGTCGGGCACCCGCGCCGGGGCGTGGTACTCGGTCAGGCCGGGGGTGTAGCGCGACGTGTAGTCGAAGACACCGGACTCCGGCGCGATCTCCACCGCCGGCAGCGCCTCGGGGCCCTCCCCCAGGTCGACGACGGCCAGCGCGAGCTCCACGCCGTCGACGAAGCGCTCCACCAGCACGGTGTCCCCGTAGGCGAAGCAGCTCACCATCGCAGCCGGGAGGTCCTCGACCCGGGCGACCTTCTGCGCTCCGAGCGCGGAGCCGCCCGATGCCGGCTTGACCATGAGCGGCAGGCCGAGCCGCGCCACGATGAGGTCGAGCACCGCACCGGCGCCCAGTTCGCGGAACGTGCTGTGCGGCAGCGCCACCCAGTCCGGTGTCGTGACACCCGCGGACCGCACCACCGACTTCGCGGCAGGCTTGTCCCACGCCAGGCGGCAGGCCGCTGCCGGGGAGCCCACGTACGGGACGCCGGCCAGGTCGAGCACCGCCCGCAGTGCGCCGTCCTCGCCGGTGGCGCCGTGCAGGGCGATGAACAGCGCGTCGGCGGGCGAGGCGGCGAGTCCCGGCAGCAGCTCGGCGTCGGCGTCGCGGACCTCGGCGTCCACGCCGGCGCGGGTGAGCTCCTCCCACACCTGGGTGCCGGAGGAGAGGCTGACCTCGCGCTCGAAGTTCAGCCCACCGGCCAGGACGACGGCGCGCAGCGGGTGCGGGGTCGCGGTGGGCTCCGCAGCGGGTGCGGCCGACTCACTCATGCGCGTCCGTCCTCGTAGGTGTCGCTGTTGGCCGGGCCGACGATGTTCTCGGCCTCGTGGGTGGGCCGCGCCACGGCGCGGAAGGCGCCGGTGTCCACCGCGCCGAAGGTGGAGTGCAGCTCCAGCTCCGCCTCGATGACCCGGGCCAGCCGGCGCACGCCCTCGCGGATCTGGTCCGGCTCGGGGTAGCAGTAGGACAGCCGCATGTACTCCCGGCCGCTGCCGTCGGCGTAGAAGCCAATGCCCGGCACGTAGGCGACGTGCGCGTTGACCGCGCGGGGCTGCATGAGCTTGGCGTCCAGGCCGTGGGGCAGCTTGAGCCACACGTAGAACCCGCCGTCCGGCCGGGTCCAGGTGGTGCCGGCCGGCATCAGCTGCTCCAGGGACTCCAGCGTGGCGTCGCGGCGCTCGCGGTAGAGCTCGACGAAGTGCTTGATCTGCTCGCGCCACGGCTGGGTGTCCAGGTACCGGGCGACCGCGTACTGGGTGAGCGACGGCGGGCAGAGCACCTGCGCCTCGGTGGCCAGCACCAGCTTCTCCCGCACGGCGAGCGGCGCGAGCACCCAGCCGACCCGCAGACCCGGGGAGAAGGTCTTGGAGAACGAGCCCAGGTAGATGACCCGCCGGCTGTCGCGCGCCCGCAGCGCCCGCATCGGCTCGCGGTCGAAGCCCAGCAGCCCGTAGGGGTTGTCCTCGATCACGAGCAGGTCGTATCGCTCGGCGATCTCCATGACGGCCTGCCGGCGCGGCTCGGAGAGCGTCACGCCGGCCGGGTTGTGGTAGTTGGGCACCGTGTAGAGGAACTTCACCCGGTCGCCGTTGGCCCGGCACTCGAGCAGGGCCTGCTCCAGCGCCTCGGGGATCAGGCCGTCGTCGTCCATCGGGACGTGCCGGACCCGCGCCTCGGAGGCCTGGAAGACCCCGAGCGCGCCGACGTACGACGGCCCCTCGGCCAAGACGACGTCACCGGGGTCGCAGAACACCCGGGTCACCAGGTCCAGCCCCTGCTGGGAGCCCACGGTGACGACGACCTCGCTGGGCGAGGCGTCGGTGATGCCCTCGAGCGCCATGACGTCGCAGATGCGCTCGCGCAGCCGGGGGTCGCCCTGGCCGGAGCCGTACTGCAGGGTCTGGGCCCCCATGCCGGAGACCAGCTCGCCGATCATCGAGCCGACGGCGTCGAGCGGGAGCGCCGTGACCGCGGGCATGCCCCCGGCCAGCGAGACGACCTCCGGCCGGCTGACGACGGAGAACAGCGCGCGGATCTCCGAGCTCTTCATCCCGTGCGTGCGTGCTGCGTACCGGTCCGCCAGCGGGTCCAGCCGCGGGTGGCGCGGAGCCGGGTGGGGGTTCACACCGGGGCCCGGAGGCGTGCCGGGCGGGAGAGTGACCACCCGTCGAGTGTAGGGAGCGACGGGGAGCGATCCGCCGCGGACACGGCGAACAGGACGGACCAGTCCCCTCACACCCGGCTGGGCAGGACGAAGGTGCCGGTCGGCGGGTCGGCCTCCGCGGGCAGGAACAGCCGCTGGACGGCGGCGAGGACGGCGCTGGCCACCGTGCTGCGCAGCCGGGCGTCGAGCAGCAGCAGCCGGTCGACCGGGTGCGAGAGGTAGCCGCAGTCCATGCGGACCGCGGGCATGCGGGTCATCCGCAGCAGGTCCCAGGTCTTGGGGTGCGAGCCCAGGTCGAGCAGGCCGGTGCGGGCCACCACCTCGCGGCGCACCAGGTTGGCGAACTGCTCGCCGGCGGTGGACGACGGCCCCGACCCCGTGCCGTAGTAGTAGCTGGCGACCCCCCGGGCGTGCTCGGAGGGGTACGCGTCGATGTGCAGGGAGAGGAACAGGTCGGCGCGGGCGTCGTTGGCGAAGGCGGTCCGCTCGGCCGGTGTGGGGTTCTGGTCCCGGCCACGGGTGAGGTAGACGGTGGCGCCGGCGGCCGCCAGCCGGCCCTCGATGCGGGAGGCGAGGTCGAGCACGAGGTCGGCCTCGGTGGTCTCCCCGGCGGTGAAGCCGGGGTCGGACCCGCCGTGCCCCGGGTCGATGACGATCCGCCGGCCGATGAGGTGCGGGCCGCTCTCCACGAAGCTGGCGCTCTGCCGCAGCAGCTGCGGCCGGCCACCGGTGACCTTGCGGCCGAGCTGGCGCAGGGCGCGCAGGGTGGCCGGCCCGCAGGTGCCGTCGGAGGTCAGCCCGTAGTCGCGCTGGAAGGCCCGCAGGCCGACCTCCGTCTCGGGCCCGAAGACGCCGTCCACCGGGCCGGCGTCGTAGCCGAGCTCGTGCAGGCGGTCCTGGAGGTTCGTGACGTCGTCCCCCCGGATGGGCCGCACGGGGTCGTGGTGCAGCAGCCGGTCGCCCAGCGACCAGCGGGCCTCGGAGAGGGCCCGGTAGGTCTCCTCCCCCACCCGGCCGTCGACGGACAGGCCCCGGACCTGCTGGAAGTGCCGGACGGCGAGCTCGGTGGCCGGGTCGTAGACCGCGTCCTCGAGTGTTCCGTCCTCGGTGCGGCCGTCCCCGGAGGGCAGCAGGCCGAGCGCCCGCAGAGCGGCGTGCACGTCGGCCACGGCGGGGCCGCGGTCACCGGGGCCCAGGGGGTGCATGCGGCTGTCGGTTCCCATCGTGGGTCGATTGTGGTCCTCGGCCGCCGCCGCGGCCCGCCGGGGGGCACCCGGACGCGCGAGGGCCTCCCCGGCCGGTGGCCGGGGAGGCCCTCGAAGCGCCCCTGCGGAGGGGTGTTCCTCAGATGTAGTCGGCGAGGTCCGAGAGGATCGCGCCCTTCGGCTTGGCCCCGATGATGCTCTTCACCGGCTTGCCGCCCTGGAAGACCGTCATGGTCGGGATCGACATGACCTGGTAGTCACGCGCGATCTGGGGGTTCTCGTCGATGTTCAGCTTGGCGATCGTGAGCTTGTCGCCGTGCTCGGCGGCGATCTCCTCGAGGACGGGAGCGACCATCTTGCACGGCCCGCACCACTCCGCCCAGAAGTCGACGAGCACGGGCTTGTCGCTGCCCAGCACGTCGTCGGCGAAGCTGGCGTCGGTGACCGTCACGGTGTTGCCTGCCATGGTCGTTCTCCTCGTGGTTCGTGGCTGGGATGTGGCCCGGCAGGGGTAACCGACGGCACCCGCCGTCTATGCCCCTGGTCGCGGGGTGCCCTGGATCACCCGGTGGCGAACGCGCTCAGCGCTCGCCGAAGGCCTCGGCCAGGTACCGCTCGGCGTCGATCGCCGCCGCGGCGCCGGTCCCGGCCGAGGTGATGGCCTGCCGGTAGATGTGGTCGACGACGTCGCCGCAGGCGAACACCCCGTCGATGTTGGTCCGGGTGGTGGGGTGCTCGACCTGGATGTAGCCCTCCTCGTCCAGCTTCAGCTGGCCGGCGAAGATCTCGCTGCGCGGGTCGTGCCCGATCGCCACGAAGACGCCGGTGACCGGGACGGTCTCGGTCGTGCCGCTCTCCACGTCGGTGAGCTCGACGCCGGAGACGGTGTCCCCACCGAGCACGTCGGTGACCTGCTTGCCGAGGGCCCAGCGGATCTTCTCGTTGTCCTGGGCGCGCTTCTGCATGATCTTCGAGGCGCGCAGCTCCTGCCGGCGGTGCACCACGGTGACGGTCTTGGCGAAGCGGGTGAGGAAGGTCGCCTCCTCCATGGCGGAGTCGCCGCCGCCGACCACGACGATGTCCTGGTCGCGGAAGAAGAAGCCGTCGCAGGTGGCGCAGGCGGACACGCCGCGGCCGAGCAGGCGGGCCTCGTTGTCCAGACCCAGGTACCGGTACTTCGAGCCGGTGGCGACGATGACGGCGTGGGCCCGGTGGACCTCGTCGCCGACCTTGACGATCTTCGGCTCCGCGGTCAGGTCGACCTCGCTGACGTCGCGCGCCACGAGCTCGGCGCCGAAGCGCTCGGCCTGCTGGCGCATGTCCATCATCAGCTGCGGGCCCTGGATGCCCTCGGCGAAGCCGGGGAAGTTCTCGACCTCGGTGGTGGTCATCAGCGCGCCGCCGAACTGGGAGCCCTCGAACACCAGGGGGTGGAGGTTGGCTCGGGCGGCGTAGATGGCGGCGGTGTAGCCGGCCGGGCCCGACCCGATGATGATCAGGTCTCGGACGCCGTCGTGCTCGGCCGGCGGGATCGCGGGGTTCCCGTCGGTGGTCACAGCGGGGCCGGGGGTCGGGTGGTCTGAGGTCACGGGCGGCACAACGTGGATCGTAGGAGCCGCATTCCCCCGTGAGCAGGGCCGCATTCCAGCCGGCGGAAGCCCGGCCGGGTGTCCGTCAGCCGGCCGGCTGGGGGGCGACCTCGGCGATGTCGGCGGAGAAGCCGTCGTCGGAGGGCACCAGACCGGTGATCCACACCAGTACGTAGCGCGTGGTGACCGGCTCGTCGAAGGAGAGGTCGGTCGTCTCGTCCAGCTCGCCGGAGGCGACCACGTCGAAGGCCTCCAGGTCGTCGTCGGGCTGCTCGCCGACGCGCACCTCGACCGACGCGCCCGGGGTGGTGGTCGTCAGCGAGACGCCGGCCAGCGCCTGCTCGGAGCCGAGGTCGTAGACGACGCCGACGCCGTCCTTGAGGTTGCCGAACGCCGGCGAGCCGCGGTAGGTCAGCGTCGACCAGGCGGTGGCGGGGTCGCCGTCGAACGACAGCGGGACGTCGTCGGCGTTCTCCGGCTCGCCGTCGCCGCCCGGGTCCAGCACGGTGCCGTCGACGATCGTCGCCGGCGGCCCCTCCGTGGCGGGGGCGCCGTCGTCCTCGGCCGGGGCAGTGCCGGCCGGCGGGGTCGGCGCCCCGGCGTTCTCCGCGTCGACGGACCCGGCGACCGACAGCACGCTGGAGCCGAACCACCACGCGAGCGCGACGACGATCGCCAGTGCGGCCAGCGGCAGACCGATGACCAGCAGCCGGCGGCGGGCGGGCGAGGGCTCGTCGCCGTCCTCCGGGTGGAACGCGGCGTCCCCGTCGTACCCGTGGTCGTCGTCCTCGTCGACGCCGAAACCGCCGGCCAGCGGCAGGAGGTCCTCCTCGGCGTCGTCCGTGCGCGGGGCGGGCACCGGCGGGCGGCCCCGGGCGTCGAGGCGTCGCGGGGCGCCCGGTCCGGTGGCGTTCATGGTCGGCGCGGGGTCGTCGCCCACGTCGTCCGCGTCGCCGTCCCGGCGCTCCCGCAGCCGGCGCAGCCAGCCGCTGTCGGTCTCGTCGGTGCCGCGCACCGGCTCGGAGACGTGCCCGCGCGGCCGCTCGGCGAGCAGGGCGGCCATCGCCGCCACGCTGGACAGGCCCGCGCCGGGCTCGGTGGAGCGGGCGCGGCGCACCAGCGCGGCCAGGTCGGGTGCCATGGCCGGTGCGCGCCCCGGGACGGGCCCCTCGCCCGGACGACGGCCGGTGACGCAGTACTCGAGCAGCTCGCCCAGCGCCGCGATGTCGCCCTGCATCGTGCCGGTGGCGGCCGGGACCGCGCGCAGGCCGACCAGCCCGTTGGGCCGCAGGACGACGGTCTCGGGGGTGAGCCCGCCGACGGCCAGCCCGACGCGGTGCGCCTCGGCCACCCCCTCGGCCAGCCGGCGCAGGACGGTGCGGGCCTCGCGGTCGGGCATGGGGCCCTCGGTCAGCCGCTCGCTGAGGGTCTGCCCCTCGATCCACTCGTTGACGACGTAGGCGGCGCCACCGGGGGCCGGGCCACCGCTGCCCTCCGCCGCGTCGTAGACCATGGCCAGGGCGGGGGTGGCCAGCCCGCCGGCGGTCAGCGCCCGGGTGATCCAGTCGCGGGCGGCGGCGCCACCGGGGGTGTGCACGCGGATGGCGACGTCGCGGTTGAGGATGCGGTCCTTGGCGCGCCAGCAGCGGATGACGCCGGTGGCGGTCTTCTCGGCAGGACCGACCTCGTCGAGCGGACGGTACCGGTCGGGGAGACCGGTGGTCGTGGACGTCATCGACGCAGCCGACCCCCAGTCCACTCCCGGCCGGCGGCTGGGTTGCCCCGGCGACGGCGTCGCGGGGGTGGTCACCCGCGCCCCAACCGGGCCCTGACGGCGGCCAGGGGTTCACGGACCTCGGGAACTCGGGTGAGCACCAGCCCTGCCAGGGCCACGACGCCGATGACCACGGTACCGATCAGCAGGGTGCCGAGCGAGCCCGCCAGCGACGAGCCCAACGCGTCCTCGGTCACCCGCACCGTGCCCCAGCCCAGCAGGGCCGCGACGGCGGAGGCGGCGGCGATGCGCAGCACCGGACCGAGCGTCTCGCGGGCGTGCAGGGCACCCATCCGCCGCCTCAGCGCGACGTGGCCCAGCACCCACCCGGCCACGTAGGTGACGCTCGTGACCAGCATCAGCCCGGCCACCACGTGCTCGGGGCCGACGACGACCGGGACCAGCAGCAGCAGGGGCACGCGCACGGCCACCATGCCCAGCTGGACGAGGGTCGGCGTGCGGGCGTCCTTCATGGCGTAGAAGACGCGCAGTTGGAGCAGCGTGACGGCCATCGGCAGCAGGCCGAAGGCGCCGACGGCCAGCGCGGCCCCGATGGCCTGGGCCTCGGCGACGCTGGTGTTGCCCCGGGCGAACGCGACCGTCGCCAGCGCGGGGCCGAGGACGGTGAGGGCGGCGGTGACCGGCAGCAGGCCGAGCGCCGACAGGCGGGTGCCGAGGCCGAGGTCCTGCACCACGCCGGGGACGTCGGCCCGCGCGGCCGCCCGGCTCATCCGCGGCAGCAGCGCGGTCAGCAGCGCGACACCGATGATCCCGTAGGGCATCTGGAACAGCAGGCTCGCGATGGCGAAGGCGCTGGAGCCCAGCCCGTCCGCACGGCCGGCCGCGTTGGCGATCCGGGTCGCGACGGCGACACCGACCGCGCTCACCGCGCTGTAGGCGATCACCCACAGGCCCAGCGTGCCGGCCTCGCGCAGGCCGGTGTCCCGCAGACCCCAGCGCGGCCGCAGGGGCACCCCGGCCCGGCCCAGCAGCGGCAGGAGCACCAGTGCCTGCACGGCGATGCCCAGCGTGGTGCCGACGCCGAGCAGCCACACCTGGCCGGGGGTGATGGTGGCCGGGGTGAGCTCGCCGGGCCCGGCGGCGGCGACGAAGAGGATCCCGGTGGCGATGACGACGACGTTGTTGAGGACCGGCGCCCAGGCCGGCGGCCCGAACACCCCGCGGGAGTTGAGGATCGCCTGCGCCAGGGCGCCCACGCCGTAGAAGACGATCTCCACCAGCAGGATGCGGGCCAGCCAGTTGGCCAGCCGGACCTGCTCGGCGTCGCCCTGGATGCCGTAGAGCGCGGTGAGGGCCGGGGCCAGCGCCACGGCCAGCGCGGTCACGACCACCAGCCCGGCCACGGCGATCGTGACCAGCCGCTGGGCGTAGGCGGTGCCGCCGTCCCGGTCGCGCTCCTGGGCGTGCACCAGCAGCGGCACGATGACCGAGGTCAGGACGCCGCCCAGCAGCAGCTCGTAGACGATGTTGGGCAGCGTGTTGGCGGTGTTGTAGGCGTCGTTGACCAGACCGACACCCAGGGCGGCGGCGAGCACCATCGTGCGGAGCAGGCCGGTGACCCGCGAGACGAGGGTGGCCACCGCCATCGTCCCGGCGGCGCGCAGGATGCCCCGGCTGGCGCCCGGCGCCCCCTCCCGCGCCTCGACGTCCTCGTCGCTCTCGTCGACGGGGCGCGGCACCGCGGGCAGCACCGGGATGAGCTGCGTGTCGTCCGGCCCGGGCACCCAGCGCGCGGCACGCGGGCGCGGCGGCGGCACGGGGGGCAGCCGCCGGGCCCGCGGGGGGCCGGAGGGCCGGGCCTGCGCGGTCGACGACGGTGCGGCGGCCGGCGCTGCCGGGGCGGGGGCCGAGGGCGCCGGGGCCGCTGCGGGCGCTGCGGGCGCCGGGGGCGCCGGTCGTGCCGCCGGTGCGGGGCGGTCCGACGCGGGTCGGCGCGGGTACGGCGGCGGGGGCAGTGGCAGCGCGGGCGGCGTGCCGGGTCCGGGCACCGGCGGCGGGCCCGCCGGTCGTCCGGTACCGGGCCGCGAGGTCGGGGGGACCGGCGGCAGGGGGACCCGGCGCCGCTCCTCGACGGGCCCGTCGCCGCGACCGGCCGCGCTCACACCGGGCTCCGCGTCGGCGGCAGGGGTTGCGGCTGCTCGACGGCGTCGGCGGCGGCGCCGCGCCGGCGGCGGAGCAGGAAGAGCACCAGGCGGCGCAGGAACAGCAGCCCCAGCAGCGCGGCGGCGCCGATGGTGATGAACAGCGAGATCGACCCGTACGCGGTGCTCTTCACCTGCAGCTCCACCGGGTCGCCCAGTGGGCCGCCGTCGGGGGTGGTCAGCGTGGCGACGACGCCGAAGCGGCCGGACTGGCTCACCTCGGCCGGCACCTGGAGCGTCGTCCGCTCCCCCGGGGTGAGCACCTGCGCGCCGATGTCGCCGACGGTGAGTGCGGCGTTGCCCCTGGGCTGCACCCGCAGCAGCACCCGGACGGCGAACGGCAGGTCGTTGCGGACGGTGAGCACGAGCGGGGCGTCGCCCGAGGCCAGGCTGTAGGTGCCGTCGGCCGGCGCGAGCAGGGTCACCCGCTCCCGCAGCCCGCCGAGGGTGGCCAGCAGGTCCGCGGCGCCGGCGTCGAACCCGGCCGGGTCGTCCCGCCAGGCGGCGGACACGGCGCGGGCGACCGCGGCGTCGTAGGGCGCCAGGACGGTGCCCGGGTCGTCCACCGCCGCACCGGCGAGGTCGTCGCGCACGCCGACCGCCGTGACGACGTCGGCCACCCCGGCGGCCTCCAGCCCACCCGGCGCATCCGGCGACCCGAGCTCCCCGGTGGCCGCCGCGGGGCCGTCGCCCAGCTGGGCCACCGTCGCGGGCCGGAGCCACGGCAGCTGGGCGGAGGCGGCCATCATGGCCGCGGCGCCGCCGGGGTCGGGGTCGACCTCGCGGGTCGGGGCGACCAGGACGGTCTGCCCGGCCGGGTCGGCACCGGTGCGCAGGGCGAGCAGGGACAGCTCGGCCAGGTAGCGCTGCTCGGCGACCCGCGCACCGCCCGCGGCCCGGGCGTCCGCGCCGACGAGCCCGCTGAGGCCGCTGTCGGCGACCAGGGCGTCGACCCCGCCGCCGTCGACCGGCACCGTCGTCCGGGCCGCGGCGCCGCCGCCGTCCAGCCCGAGGGCCGCGGCGCCGTCGGTGAGGCCGTCGGGGGAGAGCACCAGCTCCCGTACCCCGCCGGCCTGCAGGGTCGCCACCGTGTCGGCGCGCACCGAACCGCCCACGGCCCACGCGAGGTCGGTGCGGGGCTCGATCCCCAGGGCGTCGCGGAGGATCTCCGCGCCGGCGCCGGTGGCGTCGTCGTCCTCCGCCGCCGGGGGTGCGGCCTCCCCCGTGGCCGCGGGCACGGGGGCGTCCGGGTCGTCCCGGGCGGTCCCGTCCGGGGTGCCGGGCAGGCTGCGGGTGACCACGTCCGGGAGGCCGGCGGCAGTGAGGGCGTCGGCGTCCACGTCGCCGTAGGGCAGGGCCACCACCGGGTGGTCGGCGGCGACCGAGCGCAGCCGGTCCAGGAACCCGGCGGCGTCCTCGGTGCCCTGGCCGGCGCCGTCCTGCCCGGCGACGTCGTAGGGCCCGGCGGCCATGAGCTCCAGCTCCTCGACCAGGGCGGGGTCGACGGCGAGGGTGACCTGCACCACCGGCTCGGGCTCCCCGCCCTCGGGCGGCGCGGTCTCGGGCAGCCGCTCGACGGCGGCCAGGACCCGGTCCAGCCGGCCGCCGTCCTCGACGGCCTCGGCCAGGCCGTCGTCGGCGAACCGGCCGGTGGCGTCGCGGTGGGTGCGCTCCACCAGCGGCCACAGCCAGGCGACGCCGGTCGCGGCGGCGGGCTGTGCCGGGAGCTGCACGAGGAAGGTGGACAGCTCGCCCACCCGTCGGCGCTCGCCGTCGGCGGCGGCCCCGTTGAGGTTCAGCAGCACGGGGTAGACGCCGTCCCGGTCGATCTGCAGCTCGGCGGCGGTGGTGGTGAGCGCGAAGGCGATCGACCCGCCGGGGGGCAGCTCCCCGGGGACGGCCTGGAACGGCGTGGCGACGTCGGTCATCGGGTCCCTGTCGGCGTCGGTGGCCTGCAGCTCGGCCCGGCTCTGGAGCAGCTCGCCGCGCTGGAGCCGGACCTCGAGGCCGGTGAGCGCCTCGGTGCCGGTGTTGGTCAGGGTGCCGCCGACGGTGACGACGGCGTCGGGGGCGAGGGTCCGGGGGTCGATGCGGGTGAGCTCCACCTGGACCGGCCGGGCGGCGTCGGTGGCGTCGTCCTCGCTGACCGGCGAGTGTTCCCGGGGCGCGGCCGCGGCCGTCGGCACCGGCGCCAGGCCGACGAGTGGGGCGGCGAGCAGCCCGGCCAGGACGGCGCACAGCGGCGCGGCGCGGCCGCGGGGCGGTGCGGGAGGCGAGAGGCGCGGTGCGGCGGAGCGGCCGCCGGCGCCCCCGGCAGCCGGCCGGGTCACGACAGTTCCTCGCCGACGCCCGGCGTGCCTGCGGCCCCGGTGGCGTGTCCCGCGCGGAAGGGTGCCCGCCCGCTCACGCGCTGTCGGCGAGGAGCGCCGGCGCCCGCTCGACGAGGGCCCGCTCGTCGGCGTAGGCCAGCCGGTCGCCGAGCTCGTCGAGGGGGACCCAGGCGACCTCGGTCACCTCGATGTCGGCGTCGGACAGCGCTCCTCCGATGGCGCGGAGCAGGAAGTGGTGCACCGTCTTGTGCACGCGGCGGCCGTCGGCGACGAACCAGAAGTCGATGATGCCCAGCGGCGCGACGACCTCGCCGATGATGCCGGTCTCCTCGGCGACCTCGCGGACGGCGGTGTCCTCGGGCGTCTCGCCCTCCTCGATGTGGCCCTTGGGCAGGGACCACAGGAGTCGGCCGCGGCGGTCGGTGCGGCCGATGAGGGCGGCGCGCGGCCCCGTGACGGGGTCGTCAGCCACCACCAGGCCCCCGGCGGAGGTCTCGTCGACCCGGCGCAACCGGCGGCCGGGGCGCCCTCGACCACCCGTCCCAGCCATGTCTGGAGGGTAGCGCGCGCCACGGCACTACCCTGGATCGTCGTGTCCGGTCAGCCCCAGAGTCGTCCCCCGGTCGCCGAACCGGTGCCGCCCGCCGTCCAGGAGACTGTGCGGGAGCTGGTCGACGTCTCCCCCGTGCTGACCCGCGTGGGGGAGCGGTTCACCGAGGCCGGCTTCGAGGTGCACCTCGTCGGCGGGTCGGTCCGCGACGCGCTGCTGGCCGCCGGGTCCGGCGCGCCGCGGGTCCCCGGTGACCTTGACCTGACCACCGACGCCCGCCCCGAGCGGGTGCTCGAGCTGCTGCGCGGCCTGGCCAGTTCCACGTGGAACACCGGCATCGCCTTCGGCACGGTGGGTGCGGAGGTCTCCGGCGTCCGGCTGGAGATCACCACGTTCCGGGCCGACCGCTACGACCGGGAGTCGCGGAACCCGGAGGTCGCCTGGGGCACCTCGCTGGTCGACGACCTCGCCCGGCGCGACTTCACCGTCAACGCCATGGCGGTGTCGCTCGGACCGGACCGCACGGTCACCGACCCCTACGGCGGCCTCGGTGACCTGCTGGCGCGGCGGCTGCGCACCCCGGGTGCCGCCGTCGACTCCTTCGCCGACGACCCGCTGCGGATGCTGCGCGCCGTCCGGTTCGTCGCCCAGCTCGGGCTGACCCCGGACGACGAGGTGGTGGAGGCGATGACCGCCCTCTCCGGCCAGCTGGCCCGGATCACGCCGGAGCGGGTGCAGGTCGAGCTGTCCAAGACGCTGCTGCAGGACGCCCCGCGCGCGGCGCTGGAGCTGTTCGTCTCCACCGGGCTGGCCGACGTCGTCCTCCCGGAGCTCTCGGCGCTGCGGATGGAGATCGACGAGCACCACCAGCACAAGGACGTCTACAGCCACTCGCTGACCGTGCTGGACCAGGCCATCGCGCTGGAGCAGGCCGAGGCCCGGGCGGGCGGGGCGGGAGACGGGTCCCCCGACCTGGTGCTCCGGCTGGCGGCCCTGCTGCACGACATCGGCAAGCCGGCCACGCGCCGCCACGAGGCCCGCGGCCGGGTCTCGTTCCACCACCACGAGGTGGTCGGGGCCAAGCTGGTGCGCAAGCGGCTGACCGCCCTGCGGTACCCCAAGGAGGTCGTCGAGGCCGTCGCCCGGCTGACCTTCCTGCACCTGCGCTTCCACGGGTACGGCCGTGGCGAGTGGACCGACTCCGCCGTCCGCCGGTACGTCACCGACGCCGGCGACCTGCTGCCCCGGCTGCACAAGCTGGTGCGCTCGGACTGCACGACCCGCAACAAGCGGCGGGCCGCGGCGCTGTCGGCCACCTACGACTCCCTGGAGCAGCGGATCGCCGAGCTGTCGGCGGCCGAGGACCTCGCCCGCGTGCGCCCCGACCTCGACGGCAACGCGATCATGGAGATCCTCGGCATCCCGCCCGGCCGCGAGGTCGGGGAGGCCTGGAAGCACCTCAAGGAGCTGCGCCTGGAGCGCGGACCACTGGAGCGCGACGAGGCCGAGGCGGAGCTCCGCGCCTGGGCCCGTGCGCGTGGGGTGGGACCGCAGGGCTGACGCCGACAGACCCGCACCCGGGCGGCGCTCACCCGCCCTGACGAGCGAGGGGGGCGCGTGACCCGCGCCGTGGCAGTCCGCTGAGGGCGGCGGTGAGGGCGTAGAGGACGCCGACGGCGACCACCAGGCCGGGGGAGACGCCGGAGGCGGGCAGCAGGAAGGCCGCGGCCACCAGCGCCACCACGTAGCCGACGTTGACCAGCGTGTCGTAGACGGAGAACACCCGGCCGCGGAAGTCGTCGTCCACCGCCTCCTGCAGGGTCGCGTCGACGCAGATCTTCACGCCCTGGCCGACGAAGCCGAGCACGAACCCCGCCAGCACGACGGTCGGCGGGAGCGCGGGCAGCCCCAGGGCGACCAGCAGCGGCCCGGCGGCGGCCAGCAGCAGCGTCACCCAGCGGGCCCGTCCCAGCCGGCGCACCGCCGCGGGGGTCACCGCGGCGGCGAGGAGGGTCCCGCCGGCACCGGCGGCCACGACCACCCCGAGCCCGCCGAGGCCGCCGGGCACCGACCCCCAGGCGCCGGGGGTGGTGCGGAACAGCAGCAGCGTCATGAGCGTGACCAGGCCGAGGCACAGCCGGTGGGCGGTGATCACCGCGAGCGCGACGACGGCCGGCGGGCGGGCCCACGCGTGCCGCGCACCGGCGACCATCCCGGCGCCCACCGCCCGCAGCGAGAGGGACGCCGACCGGGTCGCGGAGTCCGGCCCCAGGTACCCGCGGTCGAAGCCGGCGACCACCCGAGCCGAGGCCAGGTACGGCACCGCCGCCGCCAGCGCTCCGACCGCGTAGACGCCGTCGCCCGCGCCGGCGAGGGGCAGCAGCGCGACGGCGACCGCCCCGCCCACCACCGTGGCCACCGCGCCGGACGTCGTCGACAGGGCGTTGGCCGGCACCAGCGACGGCTCGTCGGTCGTGTGCGGCAGCGCCGCCGACAGGGCGGACAGGACGAACCGGTTGACGCTGAACACCGCCAGCCCGGTGAGCAGGAACGGCGCCCCGGACACCCCGGACCCGACCAGGACGGCGAGCACCGCCACCAGGGCGCAGCGGACCAGGTTGGCGCGCAGCAGCACCTGGCGGCGGCTCCACCGGTCCAGCCAGACGCCGGCGAACGGGCCGACGAGCGAGTAGGGCAGGAGGAGCGCGGCGAACCCGGCGGCGACGTCGAGGGGGTCGGCCGCACGCTGCGGGTTGAACAGCACCGTGCCCGCCAGCGCGGCCTGCAGCACGCCGTCCCCGAACTGCGCCGTGAGGCGGGTGGCGAGCAGCCGGCGGAAGTCGGGACGCACCAGCAGGTGGCGCACGGTCGTCCCCGCCTGGCGCACGCGGTCACCCTACGGTGGCCGTCCCCTCCCATCCGGTGGACGACGGGCCGCGGCAGCGCTCACACGGCGGGCGGGCACGGCCACCGTGCCCCCTTCCGGTGGGGCACACTGGGTGTGATGACTCCCCCGCCCTCGTCCGAGCCCGAGCCCGGGCCGCCCGCGCGCCCGGCGACGGGCCGACGCCGTGCGGACGCGGTTCCGGCGTTGTCGATCGGCGATCTGGACGACGTCCGCCCGGGCTCCCTGCTCGTGGCGATGCCGACGCTGACCGACCCCACCTTCGCCGGCACGGTCGTCTTCGTGCTCGACCACAGCGACACCGGCACGCTGGGCGTCGTCCTGGGCCGGCCCAGCCAGGTGGAGATCCGCGACGTCCTGCCCGGGTGGTGCGACCTCGCCGTCGACCCGGGGGTGTTCCACGTCGGCGGCCCGTGCGAGACCGACACCGCGCTGTGCCTCGCCGTCTGCCCCGGGGTCACGCCGTCGCCCGACAGCGGCCTGCGCCAGGTCGCCGGCGACGTCCACCTCGTCGACCTCGACGCCGAGCCGGGGGACCTCGAGGGGCAGGTGCGGGGCCTGCGGGTGTTCGCCGGCTACGCGGGCTGGTCGCCGGGGCAGCTGGCGGGTGAGGTCGCCGAGGGCGCGTGGGCCTGCGTGCCCGGCACGCCGGACGACGTCCTCAGCGAGCTGGCCGGGCCGGAGCTGTGGCGCCGGGTGATGAGCCGGCAGACCGGCCGGCTGGCGGTGCTCTCCACGGCGCCGGCCGACCCGTCGGTCAACTGACGGTCACGATTTCGTCGTCGGGCTGCCCGGGGCGGGACCCGATCTGGTAGGAAAGACCTCGGAAGGGGGCGGTCTGGGGAAGAGGCCGCCCCCTTCCGCCTGTCCGGGGTCGAGTGACCCGTGAGCGGCCTCAGAGGCCGACGGTCCCCGTGATCTCCGGGTGCGCCGCCCCGTCGACGGTCACCTCGGCCACCGGCACCGTGATCTGCCGCGGGCCGTGGTCGGAGAGCGTCACCGTCACCTCGTGGTCCTGGCCGGGCAGCCGGGTGACGAACTGGGCCAGCAGGTCGCTGGAGCTGTCCACGGCCACCGACCAGCCCGACTCCGACGCGTAGACCGCCGTCAGGTCGCCGTCCACCGAGCGCTCCCCCTGCCAGGTGTAGCCCTCGCCCCGGAACGCCCCCGGGTCGTCGGCCTGCTCGGCGGAGAGGTTGAGCACCAGCCGCACCAGCACGTCGGTGAGCGGCGACTCCTCCCCCGTGGCCAGTGGCCGCCGCACGTACGAGGCCTCCGGGAGGCCCGCCGCGGCCAGGGCCGCACCCAGCCCGGGGACGTCGCCGAACCAGACCGCCTCCGGGGTGAAGAACAGCGTGCGCGTGTCGTCGGGCCGGCCGTCGCCGTAGGTGGTCACCGCCTGGGCGCGGCCCACCTGCCCGGCGAAGTCCACCTCGCCGGTGAGGGTCAGCACGGTGTCCTCGCCGTAGGGCGCGGTGACGACGACGTCCGCGCCCCCCTCCTCCTCGTTGCGCGCCAGCAGCTGCGCCAGGACGTCGGCCTCGCCCGCGGTCACGGGGTCGCCGGGCGCCCGCTCCTCGTCGCCGCCGGAGCACCCGGTGAGCAGCGCGAGCACCAGCCCCAGGGCCGGGAGCAGCGGACGGCGGCGCGGCGGCATGCGGCCCAGCGTAGGCAGCCGACCGGACCGGCACGGCGCTCCACGCGCAACGGGACAGGGCCCGTCCCCCCGGGCGCGGGGGACGGGCCCTGTCGACCGGTGCCGGCCGTTCAGCGCTCGATGTCGCCGCGGATGAAGGCCTCGACGGCGTCACGGGCCTCGCTGTCGTCGTACTGCACCGGCGGGCTCTTCATGAAGTAGGACGACGCCGACAGGATCGGGCCGCCGATGCCGCGGTCCTTGGCGATCTTCGCGGCGCGGACGGCGTCGATGATGATCCCGGCCGAGTTCGGGGAGTCCCAGACCTCGAGCTTGTACTCCAGGTTGAGCGGGACGTCGCCGAACGCGCGGCCCTCGAGGCGGACGTAGGCCCACTTGCGGTCGCTGAGCCACGGCACGTGGTCCGACGGGCCGATGTGGACGTTGCCCGCGCCCATGTCGCGGCCGACCTGGCTGGTCACCGACTGGGTCTTGGAGATCTTCTTGGACTCCAGGCGCTCGCGCTCGAGCATGTTCTTGAAGTCCATGTTCCCGCCGACGTTGAGCTGCATCGTGCGGTCCAGCTGGACGCCGCGGTCCTCGAAGAGCTTGGCCAGCACCCGGTGGGTGATGGTGGCGCCGACCTGGCTCTTGATGTCGTCACCGACGATCGGCACCCCGGCGGCGGTGAACCTGTCCGCCCACTCCTGGGTCCCGGCGATGAAGACCGGCAGCGCGTTGACGAACGCCACGCCGGCGTCGATCGCGCACTGGGCGTAGAACTCGGCGGCCTGCTGGGAACCGACCGGGAGGTAGCAGACGAGCACGTCGGCGCCCGACTCGCGCAGCGCCGCGACGACGTCCACCGGCTGCTCGTCGGACTCCTCGATCATCTCCCGGTAGTACCGGCCCAGGCCGTCGAGGGTGGTGCCGCGCTGCACGGAGACGCCCAGCGGCGGCACGTCGCAGATCTTGATGGTGTTGTTCTCGCTCGCGACGATGGCCTCGGAGAGGTCGCGGCCGACCTTCTTGGCGTCGACGTCGAACGCGGCGACGAACTGCACGTCGGAGACGTGGTACTCGCCGAAGCGCACGTGCATCAGCCCGGGCACCGACGAGGTCTCGTCGGCGTCGCGGTAGTAGTGCACGCCCTGGACGAGCGACGCGGCGCAGTTGCCGACGCCGACGATGGCGACCTTGACAGATCCCACAGGGGGTCTCCTTCTTTCCTAGGACCGCGAACGGTCGGTGAGCGGACCGGGGGCGGTCCTGCCGTGTACGGAGGCGGCGGCGCGGCCGCCGGGGTCATCCGGGAGCGGGCGTCGTGGCGGGGGGCGGTCCGGCGTCCCCGGGACCGGGGTCGTCGGTCTGCCGCCGCTCGCTGTCGATGAGCTCCGACAGCCAGCGGACCTCCCGGTCCACCGACTCCAGGCCGTGGCGCTGGAGCTCGAGGGTGTAGCGGTCGAGCCGCTGGCGGGTCCTCGCCAGCGAGGACCGCAGCCCCTCCCGCTGCTGCTCGACGGTGCGGCGGCGTCCCTCGAGGATCCGCATCCGCACGTCGGCGGCGGTGTGCCGGAAGAACGCCAGCCGGACGCCGAAGAGCCCGCCGTCGTCGTACGCCTCGGGGCCGGCCTGGCTGACCAGCTCGTGGAAGCGCTCCTTGCCCTCCGCGGTGATCGTGTAGACCACCTTCCCGCGCCGTCCGGTGAGCGCCGGTGCGTCGGCCGGCAGCGGTGCCCGCGGGTCGGGCTCGTCGGTGGTGACGTAGCCGGCCGCGTGCAGGCGCTTGAGCGCGGGGTACAGCGACCCGTAGGAGATGCTGCGCAGCCCGCCGAGCACCTGTGCGAGCTGTTTGCGCAGCTCGTAGCCGTGCATCGGCGACTGGTGCAGCAGACCCAGGATGGCGAACTCGAGCACGTCGCCCTCCTCCGCCCCACGGTCGATGTATCGGGACGATACATCGACAGGCGTGGCTGGCGACACCGGGAGGTGTCCCGCCGGTGGTCGGGTGGCGGCGCTCGGCAACCCGCCCGCCGACGGTCGGTGGACCGGCGGAGCCGCTCGGCGGTCCTGACGGCGTCGGCCCCGGTGCGTACATTGGCGAGGTGCCCGGACGTCGATCCGTCGTGGACTACTCGCTGCAGCGGCGATCCGTCCTCGCCGAGGTGTACGCCGGACGCACGGGGCTCTTCGAGGTCTGCGACGCCAGTCCCTACCTGTCCCGGGCGGCCAAGTACCACGGTGAGGCGACCGACGTCGTCTGCCCCGTGTGCCGCAAGGAGCGCCTGACCCTGGTCAGCTACGTCTACGGCGAGCACCTCGGGCCGACGGCCGGGCAGGCCAAGACCCAGACCGAGCTGGCCCGCATGGACGCCGCGCAGGAGGAGTTCTCCGTCTACGCCGTCGAGGTGTGCCGCGGCTGCGGCTGGAACCACCTGGCCTGCTCGTACGTCCTGGGGAACGAGCCGGAGCCGGGGCGTTCGCCCCGCCGCTCCCGCCGGCGCGCGGCGACGGAGTAGTCGCCGCGGGGAACAGATCGCCCCGCCGGACCCTTCCGTCACACGGGACCGCTGTGAGACGGCGCTGCCGCGGGTCCTCCCCCGCTCTCACAGCTGAAGACGACACCCTGAGCGCGGGACGCCTTCGTCCCGCCCACCGAACGAGTCAGAGAGGGGCCCCTTCGTGCCTCCCCACGACGAGACCTCCCCGGTCGGGCCGCAGGGCGGCCCGGACCGCCGGCCGGCCCCGGGTCGCACCGGCGGCGGGAACGGCGGCAACCGGCGGCCACCAGCCGGCCGTGGGGGCCGGACGACGGCGTCCCGGTCCGGTGCCCGCCCCGGTTCCGCCGTCGCGCGGTCCGGCCGGCCCGCGGGCCGGCCGTCGACCAAGGCGGCCCGCACCAGGAAGCAGAAGCGGCGCCGCCGGCTGAGGGCCGTCGGTGCGGCCCTCGCCGGGCTGCTCGTGCTGCTGGGCGTGTTCGTCGGCGTGGTCTACGCCACGACCGAGGTCCCCGACCCCGACTCGGTGCAGAACGCGCAGACGACGGTCGTGTACTACGCCGACGGCACCACCGAGATGGCCCGGCTCGGGGTGGACGGGGGCAACCGCACCAACGTCAGCCTGGACCAGGTCTCCGAGCCGGCGCAGGAGGCGATCCTGGCCGCCGAGAACCGCAGCTTCTACTCCGACCCCGGCATCTCCTTCACCGGGATCATCCGGGCCGCGTGGAACAACCTCACCGGCGGCTCGACGCAGGGCGGCTCGACGATCACCCAGCAGTACGTCAAGAACGCGTTCCTGACCCACGAGCAGACGTTCAGCCGCAAGTTCCAGGAGCTGTTCCTCGCCATCAAGCTGGACAACCAGTACGAGAAGGACGAGATCCTCGAGAACTACCTGAACACCATCTACTTCGGCCGCGGCGCCAACGGCATCGAGGCCGCGGCCAACACCTTCTTCGGGGTGTCGGCCGCCGAGCTGACCCCGCAGCAGGGCGCCGTCCTCGCCGTCCTCATCCGCAGCCCCAGCAACAACGACCCCGAGGTCGACCCGGAGGGCGCCCAGAGCCGCTGGGGCCTGGTGCTCGACGCGATGGTCGACGAGGGCTGGCTCACCCAGGCCGAGCGGGACGCCTCCGTCTACCCGCAGGTGCTGCCCAAGACCGGCTCGAACCTCGGGATCCCCAGCGGACCGGAGGGGCTGGTCGTGCAGCAGGCCATGGCCGAGCTCGAGGGCAAGGGCTACACCGAGCAGCAGATCCGGGCCGGTGGTCTGCGGATCACCACCACGGTGGACAAGCGGTCGCAGGACGCCGCGGCCGCCGCCGTCGCCGACGTGATGGAGGGCGAGCCCGAGGGCCTGCGGCAGGCGCTGGTGGCCGTCGACCCGCGCAACGGCGCGGTGCGTGCCTACTACGGCGGGGCCAACGGCACGGGCACCGACTACGCCCAGGCCCAGCGCCAGCCCGGCTCGTCGATGAAGCCCTACGCCCTGGCCGCCGCGCTGGAGGAGGGCATCAGCGTCAACTCCCGCCGTGACGGCAGCTCGCCGCAGAAGTTCCCCGACCGCGAGGCGCTCGTGCGCAACTCCGGGGGCGCCTCGTGCGGGGCGTGCACCCTGGTCGAGGCCATGACGCGGTCGCTGAACACCACGTTCTACGGGCTGGCGCACGAGGTGGGCCCGGAGAAGGTCCGGGAGACCGCCCTGGCCGCGACCGGGCTGCCCGAGACCTGGCAGGGCGGCACGCTCAAGGACAACACCACCCTGGCCAACGCCGACGGCTTCACCGGCTCCGCGATCGGCATCGGCGAGTACGAGATGCGCCCGATCGACCAGGCGCACGGTTTCGCCACCCTGGCCAACGGCGGCGTCGAGCACGAGCCGTTCTTCGTGTCCCGGGTGACCGACAGCCAGGGCGCGCTGCTGCTGGAGTACTCCGGTGACTCCGGCGACCAGGCCATCACCGCCGACGTCGCCAACGACGTCACGTTCGCGCTCAAGGGCGTGGCGTCCTACTCCAAGCGGGCGCTGGACGGCGGCCGCGAGGTCGCCAGCAAGACCGGTACCCAGGGCCAGGGCGAGGACAACTCCGACGCCTGGATGGTCGGCTACACGCCGTCGCTGTCGACGGCGGTCTGGATGGGCAACGACTCGCCCAGTGACCCGATCGTCAACGCCAACGGCGCGATCATCTACGGCTCGGGCCTGCCGGGTGCGATTTGGCAGGAGTTCATGAACAGCGTCCTGGACGGGACGCCGAAGGAGGACCTGCCCGACCGGGCGCTGATCCGCGGTGACACCGGCGTGGGCGTGCCCGAGCCGGCCCCGCAGACCACCCGGTCGCAGCCCTCCGCGCCGCCGGCTCCGCAGACCCAGCCCTCCGCCCCGCCGGTCGTCGACGACTCCACCGGGGACGACGGCACGGACGGGGGCAACACCGGCGGTCAGCCGAACACCGGCACCCCGGACGGCGCGACCGGCGGTCAGCCGAACACGGGCCAGCCCAACACCGGCCAGCCGAACACCGGCCAGCCGAACACGGGTCAGCCCAACACCAACCCGGGCATCCCTGCGCCGGCCCAGCCGGCGCAACCCGTGTCACCCGGCACCGAGGCTCAGCCGACCGGCTGACCTGCGCGGGCAGACTGTCCGCGTGCGCACTCCCCCGCAGGGCCCGTCCGATCCGGCTGACCAGCCGGCGGGCGGGCCCTCGGCGTCTCCGGCGAGCGCCGTCCGCCCACGGGACGCCGGCCGGCCCGACCGCGTCGTCCCCACCTGGACCGATCCGGTGGCGACCCAGGCCAGCGAGGCCGTGGGCGGCCCCTGGGGGCGGCACGCGGTGACCGGCCGGGCCCTGTTCTGGACGCCGCTGCGGGTCTGCCTGCTGTTCACCACGACCGTGCTGGCCCTCGCGTGGGTCAAGCAGGCGCCGTGCTCCGACGGCAACTGGGCGGGCTGGGTCCAGTACACGCACTTCTGCTACTCCGACACCGTCCCGCTGTACGGCCTGCACGGGCTGGACGGCGGGGCGGTCCCCTACCTGGACTCCGCCGTCGAGTACCCGGTCCTGACCGGCGCCCTCATGCTCGCCGCGGCCGGGCTGGGCCGGGTCTACGACGCGCTGGCGGCCGCGACCGGCGTGCTGCCCGCCGTCCCCGCGGTGCAGTCCTACTACGTCGCCACCTGCCTGCTGCTGACCCTGTGCGCCCTCCTGACGACCCGCGCGGTGCTCGGCGTCTCGGGGCGGCGACCCTGGGACGCGGCGATGGTCGGGCTCTCGCCCCTGCTGTTCGTGCACGCGTTCACCAACTGGGACCTGCTGGCCGTCGCCCTGGCCTCGCTCGGGCTGTGGGCCTGGGCCCGGCGCCGCCCGGTCCTCGCCGGGGCGCTGCTCGGCCTGGGCGTCGCCGCCAAGCTCTACCCGGTGCTCCTGCTGGGCGCGCTGTTCCTGCTGTGCCTGCGGTCCGGGCAACTGCGCACCTGGCTGCGGACGGCGGTCGCGGCGGCGCTGGCCTGGCTGGCGGTCAACGTGCCCGTCGCCGTCCTGGCGCCGGAGAACTGGTCGCGGTTCTTCCGGCTCAACAGCGAGCGGCCGGCCGACCCCGACACCCTGTGGAACATCGCGATCACCATCTCGGGCGGCCGGCTGTTCGACGGCCCGCTGGCCGACGGCGAGGCGCCGGTCGTGCTCAACGCGGTCGTGGCCGTGGCGGTGCTCGCGATGGTCGCGGCGGTGGCCTGGCTGACGCTGGCCGCCCCGGTGCGGCCCCGCGTGGCCCAGGTGGCGTTCCTGCTGGTCGCCGGGTTCCTGCTGCTGAACAAGGTGTGGAGCCCGCAGTTCTCGCTGTGGCTGCTCCCGCTGGCGGTGCTGGCCCGGCCGCGGTGGCGCGCGCTGCTGCTGTGGCAGGCGACCGAGGCGCTGCTCTGGGTGCCCCGGCTGCTCTGGTACCTCGGCACCGACAACCGCGGCGTCGAGGTGCAGTGGTTCTTCCTCGCCGTCACGGTCCGCGACATCGCCGTCGTCGTCCTCGTGGCGCTGGTCGTGCGGGACGTCTGGCGGCCGGACGGCGACGTCGTCCGGGCCAGCTGGCCCGGGGTCGACGACCCCGCGGGCGGCGTCCTCGACCACGCGGCGGACCGGTGGGTGCTGCGCCCCCGGTCAGCCCACCTGCGACCGCAGGAAGGCGACCTCCTCGGCGTGCGCGGGCGCGTCGCCGGGGGTCTCGAGGACGACGGGGCAGTCGGCCGCCCGGGCCACCTCGACCAGTAGCTCGGTCGGGATCTCGCCGTCGGTGAGCGGGGCGTGCCGGTCGCGACTGGAGCCGGCCGGGTCGCGGCTGTTGTTGAGGTGCACGAGGTCGACGCGCCCGGTGATCGCGCGGACGTCGTCCACCGCGGTCGAGAGGTCCCACCCGGCGGCCCAGGCGTGACAGGTGTCGAGGACGAAGCCCGCCCCGAACTCCCCCACCGCCTCCCACAGCCGGGCGATCGCGTCGAGGTCGCGGGCCATCGCGTTGCCGCCGCCGGCGGTGTTCTCGATGAGCAGGGGGACGGCGAAGCCGCCGCTCTCCGCCTGCCGCGCGAACGTCTTGCGCCAGTTGTCGACACCGGCGGCGGGGTCGTCCTTCGCCAGCACGTGGCCGCCGTGCACCACCATGCCGCGGGCACCGATCGCCGCCGCGGCCTGCGCGTGCTTGTCCAGCAGCTTGCGGCTCGGGATGCGGATGCGGTTGTTCGTCGTCGCGACGTTCAGCACGTAGGGCGCGTGCACGACGACCATCACGTCGCCGGCGAGCAGGTCGGCGGCGTCCGGGCGGGGCCGGGGCGCGGTCCAGCCCTGCGGGTCGGCGAGGAAGACCTGCACGCCGTCGGCGTCCATCTCCGCCGCGCGCGCCAGCGGGCCGCCGTCCGCCAGCTCGTTGTCCTCGGTCAGGCCGGGGCCGACGTGTACGCCGATCGGGTGAGCTGCCACGCGCCGACGATAGTGGCGCCCGCCGACGGTCCCGGGCCCGTGGCACCCGCGCCCGGCGACGTCGCCGGTTGACGTACCCTGGTGGGAGCGCGTTCCGGCGGTGGTCGTCACCGCGGGGGCGCGCGACGCGTGTACGACCCTCCTGCTGCAGACCTACTGCAGCCGTCCAGACCAGAGGAGGTGGGGTTCTCCGTGCGTCACTACGAACTGATGGTCATCCTCGACCCCGATCTCGAGGAGCGGACCATCGCGCCGTCCCTCGAGCGGTTCCTGTCCGTCGTCAGCAACGCCGGCGGCAGCTACAAGACCGAGATCTGGGGCCGTCGCCGCATGGCCTACGAGATCAAGAAGCAGGTCGAGGGCATCTACGCCGTCATCGACATCCAGGCCGAGCCCGCCGCGGTCGCCGAGCTCGACCGGCAGCTCAACCTGAACGAGTCGGTCCTGCGCACGAAGTTGATGCGGCCCGAGGCCCACTGACCATGGCCGGCGAGACCGTCATCACCGTCATCGGCAACCTGACGTCGGACCCGGAGCTGCGGTTCACGCCGTCCGGCGCCGCGGTCGCCAACTTCACCGTCGCCTCGACCCCGCGGACCTTCGACCGCCAGTCGCAGGAGTGGAAGGACGGCGAGGCGCTCTTCCTGCGCTGCAACGTGTGGCGGCAGGCGGCGGAGAACGTCGCCGAGTCGCTGACCCGCGGTTCGCGGGTGATCGTCTCCGGCCGGCTCAAGCAGCGGTCGTTCGAGACCAAGGAAGGCGAGAAGCGCACCGTCGTCGAGCTCGAGGTCGACGAGATCGGCCCCTCGCTCCGCTACGCCACCGCGAAGGTCACCAAGGCCTCCCGCGGTGAGGGTGGCGGCGGCTTCGGCGGCGGTGGCGGCGGCTTCGGCGGAGGCGGCGGCGGCGGGTCCAGCGACCCGTGGTCGACCCCGGCCCCGCCGTCGGACGAACCGCCCTTCTGACAGAGGACCCCGTCCTCCTCACCCCTCGCACGCTCCGGGTGAGCCCCTGGACGGGGCCGACAACCCCCTGAACCTCTTCGTAACTGGAGAACCCCGGTGGCCAAGCCCCCCATCCGCAAGCCGAAGAAGAAGGTCTGCCAGTTCTGCAAGGACAAGGCGACCTACATCGACTACAAGGACACGACCCTGCTGCGGAAGTTCATCTCCGACCGCGGCAAGATCCGTGCCCGCCGCGTCAGCGGCAACTGCAGCCAGCACCAGCGGGACGTCGCCGTGGCCGTGAAGAACAGCCGCGAGATGGCCCTGCTGCCCTACACCTCGACGGCGCGCTGACCATGAGCACCCAGAAGCTGATCCTGACGCAGGAGGTCACCGGTCTCGGGTCCTCCGGTGACACCGTGGAGGTCAAGGGCGGGTACGCCCGCAACTACCTCCTGCCCCGCGGCCTGGCGATCCTCGCCACCCGCGGTGCCGAGAAGCAGGTCGAGTCGCTGCGCCGGGCGCGTGCCGCCCGCGAGGTGCGGTCGCTCGAGGAGGCGCAGACCGTGGCCGGCAGCCTGTCCGGGCTGACCGTCCGCGTGCCGGCCCGCGCCGGTGAGGGTGGCCGTCTGTTCGGTCGCGTCACCACCGCCGACGTCGTCAACGCCGTCACCGCCGCCGGTGGGCCGGCGCTGGACCGGCGCCGCGTGGAGCTGCCCAGCAGCATCAAGACCACGGGCCAGCACACCGTCACCGTGCGGGTGCACCCCGAGGTGACCACCCAGCTGGCGATCGAGGTCGTCCCCGGCTGAGGGAGATCCCGTCCTCCCGTCCTCCCCGAGCTCCGGGTGGGACCGGGGACGGGGCCGCCCGTGAGGGGCGTCGGACTCCGGTCCGGCGCCCCTCACGGCGTTGTGGCCCCCGTGCAGGGGGCAGAGGGGCCTCCCTCAGTCGACCGCTGTCGCCTCGATCTCGACCATGAGCTCCGGGAAGGCCAGCCGCGTGACCCCGACGAGGGTGGAGGTGGGCCGGATGCCCGCTGCCGCGAACCGCTCGGCGAGGGCGGCCCAGGCGCCCATCATCCCGTCGACGTCGGTCGTGAAGACGTTCAACCGGACGACGTTGGCGAGCGTCATGCCGCCGTCCTTGAGCACCGCCTCGACGTTGTCGAGGGACAGGGCCACCTGGGCGGCGAGGTCCCCGGCGTGCTGCGGCACGCCGTCGGGGGACATGGCGGCCTGACCGGAGCACACCAGCACCCGGCCGGCGCCCTCGACGAGCTCGGCCTGGTTGAAGCCGAAGGCCACCGACCAGGGCCACGGGTTCACGGGGGTACGGGTCACGGGCACGGGTCCTCCCCTCATCGGCCGCCGTCACGGGGCCGCGACGGTCGGCGGACAGGGCCCCATGGTGGACCCCCGACGGCCGTGTGTGGAGTTGTGGACGTGTGACCCGTGGGACGGGTGGTCACCGGTCCGCGACACGCCGGGGCGACGACACCCGGATTTCTCCGTGATTTCTCCCGTCCACAACCGGTGGGTGGTCCCCTCGCAGGTCAGCGGCGGGATACGGGGACATGTCCCCGGCCGTCCCCCGCTGTCTCCACATGTCGACACGTCTGTGTCCACCGACTTGTCCACAAGTTGTGCAGAACGGGGTGCACAGCGGTGTTGGACTGCTCCGTCCCGGCTTCCTAACGTCCTCCCCGAGCCACCACCGGCACGTTCTGTCGGTGCCTGGCGGTAGCAACGAACCGAACAGACGTTCGAGTCTGGCGTACGACGTTTCTGGTGCTTCCCCCACCAGGCCCCGGCCCGCGGCCGGGGTCTGTTCGCGGGTGCGCCGGTGAGTGGATGGAGGACCCTCCGTGGCGGTGGCCGACGAGTTCAGCCGACCGATGCCGACGGCGCCGGCGTACGACCGGCAGCCGCCGCAGGACGTCGCGGCCGAGCAGTCGGTGCTCGGCGGCATGCTGCTGAGCAAGGACGCGATCGCCGACGTCGTCGAGGTGCTGGCGGGGCCGGACTTCTACCGGCCCGCGCACCAGGTGATCTTCGACTGCATCCTCGACCTGTACGGGCGCGGTGAGCCGGCCGACGCGATCACCGTCGCCGCCGAGCTCAACCGCACCGACCAGCTGTCGAAGATGGGTGGCGCGGTCTACCTGCACACGCTCATCCAGTCGACGCCCACGGCGGCCAACGCCGGCTACTACGCCGCGATCGTCGCCGAGCAGGCCGTGCTGCGCCGGCTGGTCGAGGCCGGCACCCGCGTCGTCCAGCTGGGGTACGGCGCCGCGGGCGGCAAGGGCGACGTCGACGACATCGTCGACCGGGCGCAGCAGGAGATCTACGACGTCACCGAGAAGCGCATGAGCGAGGACTACGCGCGCCTCGAGGACGTCCTGCAGCCGACGATGGACGAGCTGGACGCGATCGCCTCCCGCGGCGGCACCGCCCGTGGCGTGCCCACGGGCATCCGCGACCTCGACGAGCTCACCAACGGCCTGCAGGCCGGCCAGATGGTCGTCATCGCGGCACGTCCCGGTGTGGGCAAGTCGACGCTCGGACTCGACATCGCGCGGTCGGCGACGGTCAAGCACCACCTGCCGGCGGTCATCTTCTCGCTGGAGATGAGCAAGCACGAGATCACGATGCGTCTGCTGTCGGCCGAGGCGAAGGTGCCGCTGCACCACATGCGCGCCGGCACCCTGTCCGACGAGGACTGGTCGAAGCTGGCCCGCCGGATGGGCGAGATCGCCGACGCGCCGCTCTACATCGACGACTCCCCGAACATGACGATGATGGAGATCCGCGCCAAGGCGCGCCGGCTCAAGCAGCGCAACGACCTCAAGCTCGTCGTCATCGACTACCTGCAGCTGATGACGTCGGGCAAGCGGGTGGAGAGCCGCCAGCAGGAGGTCTCGGAGTTCTCCCGTGCGCTGAAGCTGCTGGCCAAGGAGCTCGAGGTCCCGGTGATCGCCATGAGTCAGCTGAACCGTGGGTCGGAGCAGCGTCAGGACAAGAAGCCGATGCTGTCGGACCTCCGCGAGTCCGGCTCGATCGAGCAGGACGCCGACATGGTCATGATGATCCACCGCGAGGACATGTACGAGAAGGAGAGCCCGCGGGCCGGCGAGGCCGACATCATGCTGGTCAAGCACCGCAACGGGCCCACCGCCAACGTCACCGTCGCCTTCCAGGGCCACTACAGCCGCTTCGTGGACATGGCGAACTGAGGGGACGCCTCACCTGCGGCGGGCCCGGAGCGGTCCCCGCTGCGGGCCTGTCGGCGGTCTGCGCCAGGCTGGCCCCATGAGCGTCGACCTCTCCGCCGCTGCCGGCTTCATGGCCACCTCCGCCCGGCTGCTGGACCGCCGGCGGTTCGAGCGGCTGTTCGGGAACGGGGACGGCGACGCCGTCCTGGCCGCGGTCGAGGCGTACCGCAACCCCGACGGCGGCTACGGCTGGGGCCTGGAGCCGGACCTGCGCTCGGGCACCAGCCAGCCGGGCGGGGCACTGCACGCCCTCGAGGCCTTCGCCGACGTCGTCCCGGAGACGACCGGGCGGGCGCGGGAGCTGTGCGACTGGCTGGAGGCGGTCACGCTGCCCGACGGCGGGCTGCCGTTCGCACTCGCGGTGCCCGACCCGGCCGGCTGCGCACCGTTCTGGGCCTCCGCCGACGCGACGTCCTCGTCGCTGCAGATCACCGCGGTCGTCGCCGCCATGGCGCACCGGGTCGCCGAGCACGACCCCGCCGTGGCGGCCCACCCGTGGCTGGCGCGGGCCACCCGCTTCTGTCTCGCGGCCGTCCGCGGGCTCGGCGCGGAGCCGCACGCGCTGGAGCTCGCCTTCGCGGTGCGGCTCCTCGACGCGGCGCACGCCACCCACCCCGAGGCCGGGGAGCTCCTCGACCGCCTCGGCCGGCACGTCCCTGCCGACGGTTTCGTGCACGTCGCCGGCGGCGCCGAGGAGGAGTTCATGCGCCCGTTGGACTTCGCGCCCCGGCCGGGCCGCCCCGCGCGTGCCCTGGTGACGCCGGAGGCCGTCCAGCGGGAGCTGGTGCGGCTCGCCGCCCACCAGCAGGACGACGGCGGCTGGCGGGTCGACTTCGACAGCTACTCACCCGCCGCGGCGCTGGAGTGGCGCGGCAACCGCACGATCGAGGCGCTCACCGTGCTCCGGGACAACGGCGCCCTCTGACCACGGCCGGCGACCCCGCGACGACGGCGTCCCCGGCGCCCGGGAGCGGGCACCGGGGACGCGGCGGTCGAGCAGGGGTCAGGCGGCGGCCTCGGCCATCAGCCGGCGGCGCACCCTCGGCGACCCGGTGGCCATCTTGTAGAGCTTGCCCAGCTGCGAGGGCAGGTTGCGCGCGGTGGTCTTCTCCAGCCAGCCGTTGGGCAGCGACAACCGGATGATCTTGTGCCAGGCCGACGCGACCTGCTTCGGCAGCGGCGCCGAGTGGTAGTTGAGCCCGTACCTGTCGAACAGGTCGCGGACCCTCGGCGCGATCTCGGCGTAGCGGTTGCTGGGCAGGTCGGGGAACAGGTGGTGCTCGATCTGGTGCGACAGGTTGCCGGTCATGATGTGCATGGCCGCGGAGCCGGAGATGTTCGCCGAGCCGAGCATCTGGCGCAGGTACCACTCGCCGCGGGTCTCACCGTCGATGGACTTCTTCTCGAAGGTCTCGACGCCCTCGGGGAAGTGCCCGCACAGGATCACCGAGTTCGACCACAGGTTGCGCACCACGTTGGCGACGAAGTTCGCGGTGAGCGTCGAGACGAAGTTCGGCCCCGACAGCAGCGGGTGGATGAGGTAGTCCTTGCGCACCTGGCGGCCGACCTTGCGCAGCACCGCCTTGGCGCGGGCCCGGAACTCCGGGTCCCCGGTCTGCTTCTTGGCGATGACCGCACCGAGCTCGAGGTCGTAGGCGGCGATGCCGTACTCGAAGAAGCAGGCGTTGATGAAGCTCCACAGCGGCTGACCGAGGTGGAAGGGCTGCCACTTCTGGTCCTCGTCGACGCGCATGATGCCGTAGCCGAGGTCGTTGTCCTTGCCGATCACGTTCGTGTACGTGTGGTGCAGCTCGTTGTGCGAGTGCTTCCACTGCTCGGCCGGGCTGGCCATGTCCCACTCCCACGTCGTGGAGTGGATCTTCGGGTCGCGCATCCAGTCCCACTGCCCGTGCAGGATGTTGTGCCCGATCTCCATGTTCTCGAGGATCTTGGCCACCGAGAGGCCGACGGTCCCCAGGATCCACGCCGGCGGGAAGCCCGAGGCCAGCAGCACCGCGCGGCTGCCCAGCTCGATCTTGCGGTGGACGTCGATGACCTTCCGGATGTAGGCCGCGTCGGCCTCACCGCGGGTGTCGATGACGCCCTGGCGGATGTCGTCGAGTTCCTTGCCTATGAGCTCGATGTCCTCGGCGGTGAGGTGGGCGATCGGGTTGACGGGCTTCTTCTGGATGACGGTCACGCGGCGGGGCTCCTCAGCGGGTCGCGGGGGTGGGTCAGTGGTCGATGTCGCAGGCGCCGGCGGCGGCGCTCACGCAGGTCTGGACGAGGACGCCGTCCCCGGGAGCGGCGGTGGTGACCTCGCCGTTGCGCAGGTCGCGGACCGCGCCCTCCCGCAGCGGCAGCACGCAGCCGAAGCAGATGCCCATCCGGCAGCCGCTGGGCATGAGGACGCCGGCCTCCTCGGCGGCGTCCAGGATCGGCGTCGCGCCGTCGGCCTCGACGGTCGTGCCCGACTTGGCGAAGGACACGGTGCCGCCCTCACCGGTGACGACGACCGTGGGCCGGAAGCGCTCGGTGGACAGCCGGTCCCCCAGCCCGGCCGCCGTCCAGTGCTCCTCGAGCGCCTCGAGCAGCCCGACCGGGCCGCAGGCCCAGGTGGCGCGCTCGGCGTGGTCGGGGACGAGTGCGGCGATGGCCGCGGGGTCCAGCAGGCCGGCGGTCTCGGTGTGCTGCTCCACCAGCCGGATCCGGCCCGCGGCCGCCATCCCGCGCAGCTCGGTGCCGAAGACGACGTCCTCGGCGGTGGGGGCGGAGTGCACCAGGACGACGTCGGTGAGCTCCGGGTGGTTGCGCAGGATGCCCATCACCGGGGTGATCCCGGAGCCGGCGGTCACGAACAGCGCCTTGGCGGGGGCGGGCGTCGGCAGCACGAACTCGCCCGCGGCCTGGTCCAGCTGCACGATCGTGCCCGGCTCGGTGCGGTGCACCAGGTGGTTGCTGACCTTCCCGCCGGGGATGGCCTTGACGGTGATGCTGATGCAGCCGTCGGCGCGGGTGAGGTCCGAGGTGAGGGAGTAGGCGCGCCACTGGCGGACGCCGTCGACGTCGACGCCGATGCGCACCCACTGGCCGGGCACGTGCGGGCGCCAGTCCGCGCCGGGACGGATGACGAGGGTCGCGGCATCGCGGGTCTCGGGGTGCACCGCCTCGATGCGCCCGCGCAGGGGGGCGCCGGAGCGCAGCGGGTTGACCAGGTCGAGGTAGTCGTCGGGCAGCAGCGGCGTCGTCACCAGCTCGGCGAGGCGCAGCGCCCGGTCGCGGAGGGCGGTCAGGGCCGACGGCCGGGCCGGGGAAGGGCGCGGGACGGTCGCGGTCATACATCTGATGATTCCCAGCTCAGGGCGCAGTTACCTGTGCTCTCGACGTGAACGTCGACGCGGATACTGTCCCCACCGAACAAAGCGCCGGTGACAGTGAGGTGAGCGTGACGCCGGAACAGAACCCCTTCACCCCTGCGGTGGCCGCGGCGATGCGTGCCGAGCTGCCCGCCGTCGCCGAGCGCACCGTGGCCGCCATCGTCGTCGAGGTGCCCAGCTACGCCGAGGCGTTCCAGGGCGACATGGGGCGGGCGATCGAGAACGCCGTCCAGCTCGCCCTCGGTGGGTTCCTCCAGCTGGCGACGACGACGGGTGGCGGCGACGCCAGCCGGCCCATCGATCCCGCGCTCGAGGGTGCCTACGCCCTGGGCCGCGGCGAGGCCAAGAACGGGCGGTCGATGGACGCCCTGCTCGGCGCCTACCGGGTCGGCGCCCGCGTGGCGTGGCGGCACATGAGCGAGACGGCGGTGGCCGCAGGGATGCCGGCGGGCTCGCTGGCCCGCTTCGCCGAGCTCGTGTTCGCCTACATCGACGCGCTCTCGGCCTCCAGCGTCGCCGGCCACGCCGACCACCTCGCGACCAGCGGCCGGGAGCGCCGCCGCCACCTGGAGCGGCTGGCCGAGCTGCTGCTGACCGGGAGCCCGGCCTACGACCTGGCGTCCGCGGCCGAGCGCGCCGACTGGACGCCGCCGCGGACGCTCACCGCGGTGCTCCTGCCCGAGGCGCGGGCCCGGGGCGCGGTCGCCCAGCTCGACGCCCGCACGCTGCAGGCGGGGGCGGACCTCCCCGGCGCCGAGCCGTCCACCGAGCGGGCGGTGCTGCTCGTGCCGGACGCCGAGGGGTTCGCGCGGGCGGCGCTGCTCAAGGCGCTGTCCGGCCGGGAGGCCGTCGTCGGACCGCCGCGGCCGTGGCAGGACGCCCGCTCGTCCTACTCCCGCGCCCTGCGCGCGCTGCAGCTGGGGCTGCGCCCGGAGGGCGAGGCGCCGGTGGACACCGAGCAGCGGCTGGCCGAGCTCGTCCTCCGGGCCGACGGCGAGGCCCTGGCCGATCTGCGCGCGCAGGTCCTCGCGCCGCTGGACGAGCTCGCACCCGGCCCGCGGGAGAAGCTGGTCGAGACGCTGCGCTCGTGGCTGCTGCACCACGGGCGGCGGGAGAGGATCGCCGCGGACCTGTTCGTCCACCCGCAGACGGTGCGCTACCGGATGGGCCAGCTGCGTGAGCTGTTCGGTGAGCGCCTCGACGAGGCGCGGACGGTGCTGGAGCTGACCATCGCGCTGGGTGCCCCGGAGCCGTGACCCCCGCTCCTGACGATCGCAACCGTGGCCGGCGTCCTCGCGGCCGTGCGGACGACCGGCACGTCGGCGGGTCGGGCGCCGGCCTGCTCGGCGAGGTCTGGCCGCTGCTGACCGGCGCCGGGGCGCCGCCGGTGCGGGTCTCGGGACGCACCGGGTTGGCGGGGCCGCTGCCGGTCCCCGACCTGGCCGTGGGCGCCGTCGCCGCGCAGCTGCTGGCCGCCCGGCTGCTCCGGGGCGGGTCTCAGCCGGTCGCGGTGGACGCCGCCCACGTGGGTCTGGCGTTCCGCAGCGAGCGGTACGCGGCCGTCGGCGGGCGGCCGGTCGCGCCCGGGTTCGCGCCGCTGTCGCGGTTCTGGCGGACCGCCGACGGCTGGCTGCGGCTGCACGGCAACTACCCGCACCACCGGGACGCCACGCTGCGGGTGCTGGGAGCGGAGGGCGGTGCCGCGGCAGAGCGCTGGCCGGGCGAGGAGCTGGAGTCCGCCGTGGTCGCGGCGGGGGGTGCGGCGGCCGCCGTCCGTCCGTGGTCCCTGTGGGCGGGGACGCCGCAGGGTGCGGCGGTGGCCGAGGCCCCGCTGGTGGGCCTGCGGCGGGTGGTGGACGGGCCCGCGCGTCCGGCGTCCCCCGAGGGCCTCCGGGTGCTGGACCTGACGCGGGTGATCGCCGGTCCGGTCGCCACCCGGACGCTGGCGTCGCACGGTGCCGACGTCCTCCGGGTCGACAGCCCGCGCCTGCCCGAGGACCCCGGCCAGCTGATCGACACGGGGCCGGGGAAGAGGCACGTGCTGCTGGACCTGGCCGCTGCCGGTGACCGCCGGACGGTCGAGGAGTTGCTGGCCGAGGCGGACGTCGTCGTCCAGGGGTACCGGCCCGGGGCGCTGGCCCGGTTCGGGCTGGACCCGGAGTCGTTGGCCTCCCGGTGTCCGCACCTGGTCGTGGTGGGCCTGTCGGCGTGGGGGACGACGGGTCCCTGGGGCGGGCGGCGCGGCTTCGACTCGCTGGTGCAGGCGGCGACCGGGATCGCGGTGGAGTGCGGATCGCCCGACGCGCCCGGCGTCCTGCCGGCGCAGGCCCTGGACCACGCGACGGGCCACCTGGCCGCCGCGACGGTGCTGGGCGCGCTGGCCCGACGCCGGGAGGAGGGCGGCGGCTGGCACGGGGAGCTGTCCCTGGCCCGGACGGCGCACTGGCTGCTGGGCGCGCCGCGGCCCCCGGTCCAGGATGCCGGTGAGCCGGTGGACCCCGCGCCGTACCTGCTGTCGCTGCCGTCGGTCGACGGGCCGGTCACGGTGGTCGCGCCGCCGGGGTCGCCGCCGTGGCGGGCCGCGGCGGCGGGGCCGTCCGGTCAACGCCCCGTCTGGCTGTCGCGGCCGTAGTCGGGCGTGGACGCGTCCGGCCGCGGGGTGCGGCGGGGTTGCGTCACGGGGTATTGGTGGCGGACGTACAGCTGTCGTCCAGGTTCTGCGCTGACGATGGGCGCAGCCGGGGTCGGCGGGTTCCCCGTCCGGTTCCCCACCCCCGGCACTGCGGGCCGTTCCGAGGGGGCGGTCTGCTCGGGTGGCGCGAGGCCCGGCTCCCTGGACGGCTGGGCCTCGCGTCACCCCCGTCGCAGGTCGCCGCGACCGGCCGCGACCACCAGCGGTCGCCCCGGCGCAGGTCACGGCTCACAAGGGCGGGAGGTCGTCGTCGGGGTCGGCCGGCTGGTGGGGTCGCGAACCGCCCACCCATCGACACGACCCCGACCCGGGGGTACGACGGTCCCCGGCCGCTGACCAGCACGGACACCGATGGGGACCGGCGCGGGAAGTGGACGCATGAGGAGGTGCGGTCACGGCGGACCCGCCGTCGGAACGCGCCGCCACGCACACCACCGTCGGCGGAGCGCCCACCGGCGCCGGCGACTCAGTCGGGCGGAGATGCCGAGGTCAGGCGGGGCGGAGGACGGCGACCAGGAAGTCCGACGAGGGGGTGAACGGCCGCAGGTCCCAGGTCGCCAGCAGGAGGTCCGGCGCCCACCCACCGGTCCGGGCGTCGTCGAGGAAGTCGTCGAACGCGTAGCCCCGGCCCGCGCCGAAGCCGATCGCGGCACGGCCGTCGGTGGCGACGTGTGCCCGCAGCCGCTCCAGCACCGTCACCCGGGTCGACGGTGCCAGGAACGTCATGACGTTGCCGGCGCAGACGATCGCGTCGAAGGGCGCCGTGACGCCCACCGCCGCCAGGTCCAGCTCGGCGAGGTCGCCGACCAGCCACCGTGGACCGGGGTGGTCCTCCTCGGCGGCGGCGATCAGCACCGGGTCGACGTCCACGCCGACGACGTCGTGCCCCGCCTCGGCCAGCCGGCCACCCACCCGGCCGGGCCCGCAGCCCGCGTCGAGCACCCGGGAACGGCGCGGCAGGAGCGCGTCCACGAGCCGCGCCTCACCCCCCAGGTCGGCGCCCTGCTCGGCCATGGTGCGGAACCGCTGGACGTAGGCCGCCGAGTGCCCCGGGTCCTCTCGCGTCATCCGCACCCATGCGCTCTGGTCGACCATGCGCCCATGATCGCCCCCGGCCCCGACGGGACTGCCACCCGGCTCCCAGGCCCCGTCCAGGCTGCCGTCGCACGCTCGCAGGCGCAGGCGGTCCACCGGGGCCCGCCGGACGACGGGAGGCGGACGTGACCACGACCAGCACCGAGCGCAGGATCCGGCGGCGCATGCGCACCCGCACCCTCACGCCCCCGACCGACGGCGTCCTCCCGGCCGACCGCGCCGTCGGCCAGGACCTCACGGTGCCGGGCGGGCCGGTGCCCCCGCGGTGACCCGCCAGTCCGGCGGCTCGGCGACGTGCAGCGCCGGGTCGTCGGCGGCGAGGGTGCGCACCGGCCCGGGCGGCGTGCCGGGGCCCTCGAAGCGCACCGTGACCCGCCCCAGGCCCCGCCCCCACACCCAGCCGGGGCCGAGTTGGTCGTGCCGGACGTCCTGGCCCGGCCACCAGCGCTGCTCCGCGGGCAGCGGGTCGGCCGGGTCCTCGACCGGGTCGTCGGCCGACAGCGGCTCCTCGTCGGCCGGGGGGGCGTCGTCGGCCGCGAACAGGTCCCCCTGCGCGTAGGGCGACAGCCCCGAGACGCCGACGCCGAGCAGCCGCAGCCCGCCGGCGGTGCCGGCCTCGGTGAGCAGCCGGCGCGCGATCGTGGCGATCGCCCGCGGGTCGTCGGTCGGCTGGGGCAGCGTCTGCGAGCGGGTGAGCGTGGTGAAGTCGTAGCGGCGCAGCTTGAGCGTCACCGTCCGCCCCGACAGGGCGGCGTCGCGCAGCCGCGTGGCCACCCGCCCGGCCATCGTGTCGATCTCCCGCGTGAGGACGGCGACGTCGGTGAGGTCGCGCTCGAACGTCGACTCCTGCGACACCGACTTCGCGCCCCGCTCGGCGACCACCGGCCGGTCGTCCTCGGCGCGGGCCAGCGCGTACAGGCCCGCGCCGTGCGCCCGCCCGACCAGCGCCACCAGGTCCGGCAGCGACCGGGCGGCGAGGTCGGCCACGGTCTTGACGCCGACCTGGTGCAGCCGCTCGGCGGTGGCGGGGCCGACCCCGCCCAGCCGGGTCACCGGCAGCGGGTGCAGGACCTCCAGCTCCCGGCCCGGGCGGACGACGACCAGCCCGTCGGGCTTGTCGAGGTCGGAGGCGATCTTGGCCATGAGCTTCGACGACCCGATGCCGACCGACCCGGTGACCCCGCCGGTCGCCGCCGCGATCGCCTCCTTCAACCGGCGCCCGAGCGCGGTCACGCCGTCCACCGAGAGGTCGTGCGGCCCGCCGGCGGCGAGGTCCACGTAGGCCTCGTCCAGCGAGGCGGGCTCGACCAGCGGGGAGAGCTCGCGCAGCAGCTCCATGACGACGTCGGAGGTGCGCCGGTAGGCCGAGAACCGGCCGCCGAGGAAGGCCGTCCCCGCCGGGCAGCGCCGCCGCGCCTCCGCCGTGGACATCGCCGAGCGCGCCCCGTAGGCCCGCGCCTCGTAGGACGCCGTCGCCACCACCCCGCGGCCCCCGACCCCGCCGACCACCACCGGGCGCCCGCGCAGCGACGGCTTGTCGCGCTGCTCGACCGCGGCGAAGAAGGCGTCGAGGTCCAGGTGGAGGATGCTCGCCTCCCGCCGCACGCCCCACCTCCTCGCTGTCGCCGGCCACCCCCATGGTCGCCCGTCGTCCGACCGGGTGACGCGGGGGTCAGCCGAGCGCGTCGGGCCAGGTCTCCCGCTGGTGCGCCGAGCGCCAGAACTCCAGCTCGTACCGGGTGGCGACGGTGAACGCGCGCCGCATCGCCGGCTCCGCGTCGGGGGACGCCTCGGCCGCCGCGTCGGCGAGCGCGCGCGCCCGGCGGGCGGACTGCTGGAACTCCGCGGAGTCGTACACGGCGACCCAGCGCAGGAACGGGTGCCCGGGGACGAGCCCGGCGGTCCGCGCCAGGCGTGCGCCGACGTCGGCGTACACCCAGTAGCAGGGCAGGACGGCCGCGGCGCCCACGGCGTACGGGGCCGTGGCCGCGGTGGCCACCAGGTAGGAGACGTAGGCCAGGCAGGTGGGCGAGTGCACCGGCCCGCCGGCCGTGCGGTCGGCCGCGGGGAGCCCGGCGGACAACAGGTCGGCCTGCACCTGCCGCTCCACCGTCGCGGTGGCGGCCGCGGACGTCGTCCAGAAGGACGCGGCGGCGGAGTCCGGAGCGCGGGCCCCCAGCAGCGCCAGCGCCCGCGCGTAGTCGGCGAGGTACAGGCCGTCCTGCTCCAGGTAGTGCCGGAACGCGGCCGGGGCGAGGGTGCCCGCCCCCAGCTCGGCCAGGAACGGCAGGCCGTCGATGGCCGCTCGCAGCCCGGCGGTGCCCGCCCAGGCGCGCTCGCTGAACGAGCTCACGACGGCCAGATGCCGGCGAAGTGGTGCACCGGACCCGCCCCCGAGCCGATGCCGAGCCCGACCCCGCCGGCCAGTGCCGCCTGCAGGTAGTCCCGCGCCCGCTCCACCAGCGGCGGCCAGTCGCCGGCACCGTGGCGGGCGGCCAGCGCGGCCAGCGCCGAGGACAGCGTGCAGCCGGTGCCGTGGGTGGCCGTGGTCGCCACCCGGGGCCGCCGGGTGCGGACGGCGCCGTCGGCGGTGACCAGGACGTCGACGCTCTCCTCGCCGCCCAGGTGGCCGCCCTTGAGCAGCACCGCCCGCGGCCCCAGCGCCAGCAGCGCCTCGCCCTGCGTGACCAGCCCGTCGACGTCGGCGGCGGGCGCGGTGTCCAGCAGCGCCGCCGCCTCGGGCACGTTGGGGGTGACCAGGTCGGCCAGCGGCAGGAGCGTGGTGCGCACGGCGTCCACCGCGGGCTCGTCGATGAGCCGGTGCCCGCTGGTCGACACCATCACCGGGTCGCACACCACCGGGCCCGTGGGGCGGGCGGCCAGGACGCCGGCCACCGCGGCCACCACCTCCGCCGTCCCGAGCATGCCGAGCTTCGTGGCGTGCACCGGGACGTCGTCGAGCAGCGTGTGCAGCTGCTGGGCGACGAACTCCGCCGGCACCGGGTGCACGCCGGTCACCCCGCGGGTGTTCTGCGCGGTGAGCGCGGTCAGCACCGCCGTCCCGTAGGCGCCGAGGGCGCTGAAGGTCTTGAGGTCGGCCTGGATGCCGGCCCCGCCGCTGGGGTCGCTGCCGGCGACGGTCAGCGCGACGGGCACGGTCGGCGTGGTCACCGGTGTGCCCCCACGGCCCGGCCGGCCGCGATCTGCGCGCGCAGGGCACGGGCCGCCGCCTCGGGGTCGGCCGCCGCGCAGATCGCCGACACCACGCAGATGCCGTCCACCCCGGTGCGGGCGACGGCGGCCGCCCGGCCGGTGTCGATGCCGCCGATCGCCACCGCGGCCAGGCCGCCGGTGCGCGCCGCCGCGGCCAGCGCCGCGGTGCCCTCGAGGCCCAGCCCCGGCGCGGCGTCCGGCTTGGTCGGGGTGGGCCAGACCGGGCTGAGCCCGACGACGTCGACGGTGCCGGCCGGCAGGGCCAGCGCCGCGTCGAGCTCGGCGGCCGAGGAGACGCTCACCCCGACCAGCCGGCCCGGGCCGAGCAGCGCGCGGGTCTCCGTCGGTGGCAGGTCGTCCTGGCCGACGTGCACGCCGTCGGCGCCTGCGACCAGGGCGACGTCCACCGCGTCGTTGACCACCACGGGGACGTCGGGCCGGTCGGCCAGCGCCGCCTGCACCGCCCGGGTGAGCGCCAGCAGCTCCCGGCGGGCGGCGGTCTTGTCCCGCACCTGGACGGCGGTGACGCCGCCGGCCACCGCGGCGCGGACGACGTCGGCGACCGGCCGCGGGGAGCACAGCGCGGAGTCGGTGACCAGGTAGAGGGTGGGGTCGAACCGGGTCACCGGTGGTCCCGGAGGTCGGCCCGGGCCAGGGAGTCGCCGTCGAGGGTGTCGAGCGCGTCGAGCCAGGCCGGGGCGAAGGTGCCCGGGCCGTCGGCGACGTCGGCGGCGACCTCGGCGGCCAGCGCGACGTGGGCGTGCGCGGCCACTGTCCCGGTGATCGCGTCGCCGGTCGCGGCGACGTAGGCGGCCACCAGCGCGCCCAGGGCACACCCGGCGCCGGTGGTGCGGGTGAGCAGCACCGAGCCGCCGCCCACGCGGACCGTGCGCCGTCCGTCGGTGACCAGGTCGACCTCGCCGCTGACGGCCACCACCCCGCCGGTCCGGCGGGCCAGCTCGGCTGCCGCCGGGGCTGCGGCGTCGGCGCCGGCGGTGCTGTCGACCCCCCGGCCGCCGCCGCCCGCGCCCGCCAGTGCCATCACCTCCGAGGCGTTGCCGCGGACCACCGTGGGCCGCGCCTCGACCAGCTCGGCGGCGAGGCCGGTGCGGAAGGCCAGCGCGCCCACGGCGACCGGGTCGAGCACCCAGGGCGTCCCTGCCGCACCCGCCGACCGGGCCGCCAGGCGCATCGCCTCGGCGGTGCGGGCGTTGACCGTGCCCACGTTGACCAGCACGGCCGAGGCGACGGCGGCGAAGTCGGCGGCCTCCTCGGGGGCGTCGACCATCGCCGGTGCCGCGCCCGCGGCCAGCAGGGCGTTGGCGGTGAAGGCCTGCACGACCGTGTTGGTCAGGCAGTGCACCAGGGGGGTGGTGGCGCGCAGGGCCGCCCGGGCCGCGCGCAGGTCGTCGGCATCCATGCCGTGACATCCCTTCGCCAGTACGAACTGGAGCAGGTTCGACGGGTGTGCTCTCAGTCCCCTGCCGGGGGACACCCCGTGTCACTTCGCCGCCGAACCTAACAGCCGGACGGTCAGGCGGCGGCGGTCACCGCGGGCCGCGCGACCGGAGCGGCCGGTCCGCCGGCGAGCACGGGAGACGGCCGGAAGCCCCGGGCGATCAGGAAGACGGCGAGGCTCATCTCCCAGGCGGCGACGGGGAGGGCGGCGGCCATGCCCCACACGGAGACCTGCTCGTAGAGGCCGAACAGGACCGCGGTCGACGACGCGAACACCAGCGGGCCACCGACCAGGCCGAGGACGGCGATCCAGCGTGGCACGAGCCGGGACCGGTACACGAGAGACGCCAGCAGCAGGCTGTTGACGCCGATGACGAGCCCGGGGCCGAGCAGGAAGGTCCAGTCGTGGACGGCGACGAGCGCCTCGGCGACCGCCACGAGGGCCCGGTCGTCCGCGCCTCCGGTGGACGCCTCGCGGAGGGTCACCACCGCGAGGACGGCCACGATGCCGACGGTGATCAGCGCCGCCTCCAGCAGGCGCCCGCAGACGTAGCCGAGTGCGACGCCCTCGTCCTGTCCCCGCACCACCGGGTAGAGCGCGACCGCGGTGCCGATGCAGGAGGCGGCGAGGACGACCTCGAGGAAACCGCCCCACAGCACGCGCGTGTCGGCTCCCGCCCCGAGGACGTACCCGGGGTCCCCCAGCACCGGCTGGTAGAGCGCCAGCGCGATGACCGCGGTGACGGCCGCGACGACGAAGAACACCCCCGCGACGACGGCGGACCCCCTGTGCGAGCTCATGGCCTTTCCTCCATTCTTCCGGTGTACGGCGTACACCCGTGGTCCGGACGTTAGGTGTACGCCGTACACCTGTCAAGGTCCTAGGCTCGGGCGTCGCGACGGGAGGTGGTCGGATGGCCCAGCGGGAGGGCGTGCGCCGGGCGCCGCTCAGCAGGGAGCGCGTGCTGGGGGCGGCGGTGGCACTGGCCGACGACGCGGGCATCGCCGCGGTGAGCATGCGGCGGCTGGCCCAGGAGCTCGGCGTGGTGCCGATGGCGCTGTACAAGCACGTCGCGAACAAGGACGAGCTGCTCGACGGCATGGTCGACGTCGTCATCGGCGAGGTGGAGCCGGTGGACCCGGCGTCGGGGTGGAGGGACGCCGTCCGCCGGCGCGTGCTCTCGGCGCGGGCGGCGGTGCTGCGCCACCCGTGGGCGCGGCAGGCGATCGAGTCCCGCACCCGCCGGACCGCTGCGGTCCTCGGGTACATGGACTCCGTCGCCGGCCTGTTCCTGGCCGGGGGCTTCTCCGCCGACCTGACCCACCACGTGATGCACACGCTGGGCAACCGCATCTGGGGGTTCAGCCCGGAGCTGTTCGACGAGCCGCCGGGCGCCGACGCACCGGCGCCGACCCGTGCGGAGCAGGAGGCCGTGGCGGCGGAGTTCGCGCAGCGCTACCCGCACATCCTCGAGATCGCCACGGTCGCGACCCGGGGCGACCTGTCCGGTCCCGGCTCGGGCTGCGACGAGCAGTTCGAGTTCGAGTTCGCCCTCGACCTGCTCCTCGACGGGTTCGACCGCCTCCGGCAGCACGGCTGGAGCTCTGCCCGGGCGCGCTCGACCGTCGGGCCCGGGTGAGGCGCCCGGGCCGGCTCAGGCGTCGGTGAGGGCGGTCGCCGGCAGCCAGTCGGCGTCCAGCAGCTCGGCGATCTCCTGCAGGGACGACGTGTCCGCGCCGGCCGTCGAGCCGCTGACCGCCAGCCGCTCCACCATCACGCGGGCCACCTGCTCCTCCACGGTGTCCTCGGCGAAGGCCACCCGCCACGGTGAGACCTGCCCGTCGCGGTGGGTGCGGCCGGTGACCTGCCGCGCCTGGATGCCGGAGAACCGCGGCTGGTGGAACAGCCCGACCCGCGGGGTCGTGGAGGCGGTCGTCCCGTCGGGCAGGAGCTCGCCGGCGTGCAGGCTGATGGAGGCGGTGACGGTGAGGACGCAGACCGGGGCCGCCCCGGTCTGGAAGCGCAGCCGCTCGGCCTCGACGTCGAACCGGTCGCGGCCGTAGACCGCGGCGACCGGCACCCCGCTGTCCAGCAGCGCCTCGCGGATCGGGTCGGCCGCCGTCTCGACGAACTCCACCGAGACCGCGACCTGCCGCTCCGCCTCCACCTGCGCCTTGACCCAGTCCACGGTCGCCTGGGCCCGGATCAGCCCGGCCTTCTGCCGGAACCGCAGCAGCGCCGCGCGGCCCCGGGCGCTCTGGCGGGCGCGCCGGGCCAACCGCATCTCGGCTCGGAACTCCTGCCACTCGGAGTCGTAGGCGGCCCGCTCGGCCGGCGTCAGGGCGACCGGCGTCCCGGTGACCGACACCGGTCCCCACGGCGCCGGCCGGTGCAGCGTGGCCGGCGGGGTCCCGTCGGCCAGCCAGCCCTGGAGCCGGGCGAGGTCGGCGCGGCGCTCGTCGGCGTCCTCGGTCCAGGCCCAGCCGTAGCGACCCCGTTCCACGTGGAACCCGTGCTCGGCCAGCCGGCCGGGCAGGTCGGCCCAGGCCCGCAACGGCTCCCCGTGCCGCCGGGCGAACTCCGGGGCCAGGTAGGGCAGCTCGAGCGGTGTGTGCGCCGGCGTGGCGGTGGCCGCGATGACGAACGGCGCGTTCTGGACCCGGCCGGCGCCGGAGACGGCCTTCCAGTGCTTCCACCGCTGCGTCGTCGTGTGCCGCACCATGTGCGCCTCGTCGGCGATGACGACGTCGAAGCGCAGCCCCGTCCTCTGCAGCCCCGCGATCTTGGCCAGCCGGTCCCAGGTGGTGACGCACCAGCGCAGGCCGCCGTCGCCGAACCCGGCGATCGAGCGGGTCCAGTGCGGGATGGTGATCGCGGCGGGACGGTCGGCGACCACGAGGACGGTGCGCCCGCCGCGCTGCGCGGCGACCTCCCGGGCGGCCAGGACGGCGGTGCCGGTCTTGCCCACGCCGGGGTCGTCGCCGAGGAGGAAGACCCGGTGTCCGGCCCTCGCCGAGGCCGCGATCGCCGCCGCTCCGGTCACCTGCTCGTCGCGGGGCCGCAGCGGGTGGCCGGCCGGGACCGGGCGCGGCGCGGCGTTGAGCTCGTCCTCCAGGAAGCGCTCGAAGGTGTACGGCGCCGGGTCGTGGGGCGCCAGCTCCGGCGGCAGCTCGCGGCCGACCCAGACGTGCGCCTGCAGGTCCGGACGCCACTGCGCCCCCGGGGCCGGCGCCCGGAACGGGACGGCGAGCACCCACACCCGCTCCCCCGGCCCGGCGACCGGCCGCTGCGGGGCGGGCTCGGCGGCCCGACGGGGAGCCGGTCGCCGGCGGGCGGTGGTGCTCGTCCGCGTCGTGCTGCTGCGCGTGGTGCTGGTGGACCGGGTCGTCGTCCGGCGGCGCCGTCCGGGCATGGGTGTGCTCCCCCTTCGTCGGCCGTCGACGGTAGGTCGGTCGGACGACGGGATCTGGTGGAATCGCCGGGTGACGACGAACTCCGACGAGCGGCTGCACGCCCGGACGCTCGGGGACGCGGGCCCACGCGTGGTGTTCGTGCACGGACTGTTCGGCCAAGGGAAGAACTGGACGACGATCGCCAGGGGGCTGTCCGGGGACCACCGGGTCACCCTGCTCGACCTGCCCAACCACGGGCACTCGCCCTGGACCGACCGGGTCGACTACGTGGACATGACCGAGTTGGTCGCCGCGGAGCTGGCCTCGTTCGGGGAGCCGGTGACCCTCGTGGGGCACTCGATGGGCGGCAAGGTGTCGATGCAGCTCGCCCTGCGCCACCCGGAGCTGCTGCGCGCCCTCGTCGTCGTCGACATCGCACCCACGGAGTACCCCGTGTCCGGCGGCCGCACCGACGACGAGGACGAGGAGGCCTCCCCGTTCGGTGCCTACATCGCCGCGATGCGGGAACTGGACCTCGGCGCGCTGACCAGCCGGGAGGACGCCGACGCCGCGCTGCGGTCGGCCGTCCCGAGCCGGATGGTGCGCTCCTTCCTCCTGCAGAGCCTGGTCCGCGAGGGGTTGGGCGAGGGCGGCGGCTGGCGGTGGCGGCTGAACCTGGAGCTCCTCGAGCGCGACCTGGGGGAGCTGCGCGGCTTCCCCGAGCCGCCGCCCGGCGCCCGCTACGAGGGGCCGGTGCTGTGGATCGCCGGAGCGAACTCCCACTACGTGCTGCCCCAGGACCGTGAGCGCATGGACGACCTGTTCCCGAGCACCCGTCTCGTGCGGATCAAGAACGCCGGCCACTGGGTGCACTCGGAGCAGCCGGAGGTCTTCCTGGAGACGGTCAGGCGCTTCCTGGCCGCGGTCGAGCAGCGGGACGGCGCGGCGTGACCGTCACGCGGTCGGTGCTGCTGTTCGGCCTGGCCGCGCTGGCCGAGATCGGCGGGGCCTGGCTGGTGTGGCAGGGCGTGCGGGAGTCGCGCGGGTGGCTGTGGATCGGTGCCGGCGTGGTCGCCCTCGGCCTGTACGGGTTCGTCGCGACGCTGCAGCCGGACGCGCAGTTCGGGCGCATCCTCGCCGCGTACGGCGGGGTGTTCATCGCCGGGTCGCTGGTCTGGGGCATGGTGGCCGACGGCTTCCGCCCGGACCGGTACGACGTCATCGGCGCCCTGATCTGCCTGGTCGGTGTCGCCGTGATCATGTACGCCCCGCGCGCCGGCTGAGCCCGCCCGCCCGGCCACCGCCCCTCACCCGACAGGGGTGTCGGAGCTGCGTCCCGGGGCGGGCGACTCGTACGGTTCCGCCGGCACCCGTGGTCAGGCGGGTGGGACCGTCGACACGCTCCGGTGCCGGCGCCGGGACGACGGGGGACGAGCAGATGGCACACCACGACCGCTGGCAGGAGCCCGGTCCCGAGCACGGCGACCGCGGGTGGGAGCCGGCCGGCGGTGGCCAGGCCCCGGGGTCGTACGGCGCCCATCCGTCGGGGCCCACGCCGCAGGGCGGGCCCCACGCGGGTCACCCCTGGGAGCCCGCCCCGCAGGCGGCCCCGTACGGTCCGCCGCCCTTCCCGCCGCCGGGGGGCGTCCCGGCCGCCTACGGCCAGCCCTACGGGCCGCCGTACGCGTACCCGTACGCGCCGCCCCAGCGCACCAACGGCCTCGCGATCGCCTCGATGGTCCTGGGCATCCTCTGGCTGTACTGGATCGGCAGCGTCCTCGCGCTGGTCTTCGGCTACGTCGCGAAGAGCCAGATCCGCGAGCGGAGGGAGGGCGGTGCCGGCATGGCGACCGCCGGCATCGTGCTCGGCTGGGTGGGCATCGGCATCCTCGGGCTGGCCTTCGTCGCGGGCATCGCCTCCTCCGTCTGAGGCCCCGACTCGCCGGACCGGGTGCAGCCGGCTCGCGGCGCGCGGACAGCACGGCCAAGATCAGCGGCATGACCGACCCGCGTGCCGGACAGCCGGCAGCCCCCAGCGACCTGGTCGACGTCGCCTCGCTGGTCACCGCCTACTACACGCTGGAGCCCGACCCGTCGGACCCGGCGCAGCAGGTGGCGTTCGGCACCAGCGGCCACCGCGGGTCGGCGTTCGACGCTGCGTTCAACGAGGCGCACATCGTCGCGACCACCCAGGCCATCTGCGAGTACCGGGCGGCGCAGGGCTACGACGGACCGCTGTTCGTCGGCCGCGACACCCATGCGCTGTCCGAGCCGGCCTGGGCCAGCGCGCTCGAGGTGCTCGTCGCCAACGACGTCCCCGTGCTGGTCGACGCCGCGGACCGGTACACCCCCACCCCGGCGGTGAGCCACGCGATCCTGCGGGCCAACCGGGGGAAGAGCAGCGGCCTGGCCGACGGCATCGTCGTCACCCCGTCGCACAACCCGCCCCGCGACGGCGGCTTCAAGTACAACCCGCCGTCCGGCGGCCCGGCCGACACCGACGCGACGAAGACCATCGCCGACCGCGCGAACGACCTCCTGCGCGCCGGCCTGGCGGGCGTGAAGCGGATCCCCTTCTCGCGGGCGCGCGCCGCGGCACGGGCCCACGACTTCCTCGGCGACTACGTCGACGACCTGCCGAGCGTGCTGGACCTGGACGCCGTCCGGGAGGCGGGTGTGCGGATCGGCGCCGACCCCCTCGGCGGCGCCAGCGTCGACTACTGGGCCGCCATCGCCGAACGGCACCGCCTCGACCTGACCGTGGTCAACCCGCTGGTCGACCCCACCTGGCGGTTCATGACGCTGGACTGGGACGGCAAGATCCGCATGGACTGCTCGTCGCCGAGTGCCATGGCCTCGCTCATCGGCAAGCGTGCCGACTACGCGATCGCCACGGGCAACGACGCCGACGCCGACCGGCACGGCATCGTCACCCCCCATGGCGGGCTGATGAACCCCAACCACTACCTCGCCGTCGCGATCGAGTACCTCTACACCCACCGCGACGGCTGGTCCCCGCGCACCGCCGTCGGCAAGACCCTGGTGTCGTCGTCGCTCATCGACCGCGTCGCCGCCGGGCTCGGCCGCCACCTGGTGGAGGTGCCGGTGGGCTTCAAGTGGTTCGTGCCCGGGCTGCTCGACGGCTCGGTCGGCTTCGGCGGCGAGGAGTCCGCGGGCGCCTCGTTCCTGCGCCGCGACGGCGGCGTCTGGACGACGGACAAGGACGGCATCCTGCTCGCGCTGCTGGCCAGCGAGATCCAGGCGGTGACCGGCCGCTCGCCGTCCCAGCTGCACGCGGAGCTGACCGCCCGGTACGGGGAGTCGGCGTACGCGCGGGTCGACGCCCCGGCCACCCGCGAGCAGAAGGCGAAGCTCGGCAGGCTGTCCCCGGAGGACGTGACGGCGACCGAGCTGGCCGGCGAGCCGATCACCGCGAAGCTCACCCGGGCGCCGGGCAACGACGCCTCGATCGGCGGGCTCAAGGTCACCACCCGGAACGCCTGGTTCGCCGCCCGTCCCTCCGGCACCGAGGACGTCTACAAGGTCTACGCCGAGTCCTTCCAGGGCCCCGACCACCTGGCGCGGGTGCAGCAGGAGGCCCGCGCCGTCGTCACCGCCGCCCTCGGTGGCTGACGTGGCCCCGCTCGACCTGACGGCGCTGGTGCGGGAGCTGGTGGGCCGGACGACGGTGTCCGGCGACGCCGCCGCCCAGCGCGACACCCTCGGCGCGCTCACCGAGGTGCTGCGCGAGCGGGCGCCGCACCTGGAGGTCACCGAGGGCCGCGACCCCGACCACCCCTGGACCCTGCTGCGCACCCCCACCGACCCGGCCCGCCGGCAGCTGCTGCTGGCCTGCCACGTCGACACCGTGCCGGTGCCCGACCCGGCCGCGTGGTCCCGTGACCCGTTCGGCGCCGAGCTGGACGGCGGCCGGGTGTGGGGCCGCGGCGGCAGCGACATGAAGGCCGGGGTGGTCGCCGCGGCCGCCGCGCTCGCCGCCGCCGACCCGCAGACGCCGGTCGCGCTGCTGCTCACCAGCGACGAGGAGATCGGCTCGAAGGGCGCGGCCGCCGCGGCCGCAGCGGTCGCCGACCAGTCGGTGGGGGCGGTGGTCGTGCCGGAGGCGACCGGCAACCAGGTCGTCCTCGGCCACAAGGGCGCGCTGTGGCTGGCCGTCCGCACCGCCGGGCGGGCGGCGCACGGCAGCACCCCGGAGCGCGGGCACAACGCCGTCCTGGACCTGGTCGCCGTGCTCGCGCGGGCGGGGGACGCGCTGCCGTTCCGCACCGACCCGTTCCTCGGCACCGAGACCTGGAACCCCGGCGTCGTCGCCGGCGGGACCGTGCCCAACGTCGTCCCCGACCGCGCCGAGGTGGTCGTCGACATGCGCACCGTCGCCGACGGGGACGAGCTGCTCGCCTGGTGGCGGGGCCAGCCGGAGGTCGCCGACGTCGACGTGCGGGTCGACCTGCCGCCGGTCGGCACCCCGGCCGACGACCCGTGGGTCGCCTCGCTGCCGGCGGCGGTGCTGCCCTCCCCGGCCACCTACTTCACCGACGCCTCCGTGCTGGGACAGGTGGTCGGCGGGGCGCCGATCGTCGTCTGGGGCCCCGGCACCCCCGCGGTCATGCACGCCGTCGACGAGTACGTGGAGCTGGCCGAGCTGGAGCAGGCCGCCGCCGCGTTCACCGACGTCGTCACCCGCTGGCGCGGCTGAGGCTCCCGTCTGCGGTGCGGCGGCGCGGCTCCCGCCCCGGACCCACCGCGCCTGCACGGCGGGAGCCGCGGCCGGCGGCACACTGAGCGGCATGCACGGGGACGCACAGCCGCAGGAGTGGGACGCCGTCCCGCCGGGACAGCAGACACCCCTGGCGGGCTACGGCCCGCCGCCCGGGTACGCGCCCCCGCCCGGGTACGCGCCCGTGCCGGGGTACGCGGCGCCGGCGTACGGACCGCCGCCCGGGTACGCGCCCCCGTCCGGGTACGCGGCGCCGGCGTACGGACCGCCGCCCGGGTACGCACCGCCCCCGGCGGGCCACGGCTGGGGCTGGCCGCCGGTACCGGCTGCCTGGCCGGACGGCCCCGGGCGGCCCGGCGTCGCGACCGCGGCCATCGTGCTCGGCTTCGTCACCGGCGGGCTCACCGCCCTGGTCTCGCTCGGGTTCCTCGTGGCCGTCGCCGGCGGTGAGGACGACGCCGCGACGGTGCTCCTGCTGCTCGGCCTGCCCTGCGCGGCCGGGCTCCTCGCGGGCGCGGCCCAGCTGCTGCGCCGCCGTCCGCCGACCCTGCTGTTCGGCTCGGCACTGGCCGCGGTCGGGGTCCTGCTGCTGGCCCTGCTCGTCGGGTCCGCGACGCTCGGGGACGGCGACCGGGCCGGGCTGACGGTGTTCCTGCTCCTCGCCGCCCCGCTGCCGGTGCTGACCGCGGTCTACGCCCGGCTCGGCCGGGTGACCGGCTGGGCGACCGCCGGCGGGCACCCCGTCGGAGGCCGGCCCACCGGACCGTGAGCGTTCAGCGCCGGCGCGCGGTCTTGTCGGCGTACATGGCGTCGTCGGCCTCACGGATGAGCAGCTCGTAGGCCAGCTCCGGATCGGTGCCGCCGGCGACCGTTCCGATCCCGATGCTCATGCCCAGCGGCACGGTCACCCCGTCGATCGACAGCGGCTCGGTCAGGGTGCTCCGCAGCCGGTCGGCCAGCGCCTCGGCGTCGGCCCGCTCGCTGTTCTCGCAGACGATGCTGAACTCGTCGCCGCCCACCCGTGCGGCCGTGTCGCTGGAGCGCAGCACCGAGGTCAGCCGTTCGGCGAAGCCGACGAGCACCGCGTCGCCGACCGGGTGGCCGTACTGGTCGTTGATCTCCTTGAACCCGTCGAGGTCGATGCCCAGCACGCAGGTCGGGGTGCGCTCCCGGTGGCCGCGCTCCAGGGCGTGCCGCAGCCGGTCACCGAACAGGATGCGGTTGGGCAACCCGGTCAGCGGGTCGTGCATCGACCGGTGCACGAGCGCGGCCTCCAGGGCCTTGCGCTCGGTGATGTCCTCCACGATCACCACCAGGTGCGGCGGGTCACCATCCGGCGTCCCGTCGACCCACGACGAGGTCAGCTGCACGGGCACCGCGGTGCCGTCGGCCCGCACGAGCCGGGTCTCGTGCCGCATCGTCCGGTGTCGGGTGAGCAGCTCGGCGTAGGCCTCCTGCGCGGCGGTGACCTCCTCGGGGTGCACCAGACCGAGGACCGAACGGCCGTAGAGGTCCTCGCCCGTGCGGCCCAGCATGGTGGTGAAGGCGGGGTTGGCGTCGACCAGGAGGCCGGCGGGGGTGGCGAGCACGATCCCCATGGGCGCGTTGGCGAACGCACTCCCGCGGTCCGCGGGGGGCAACGTGCCCACCGTCTTGGTCACATCCCACCTCCGTGCCGGACATCCTGCACGTACACCGGCCTGTTGCTGCAGGTTCTCGACGCGGGGGTGTGCCCACGGGCGTTCCACGTGGAACCTCGGGACGGTGCAGGATGGGGGGCCGGGCGTGTGAGGGGGTTGCCGTGAACGAGTTCGACCTGGTGCTGCCGGCCGCTGTGGACATCCGGGAGGTCGGCATGCGCGACGGCCTCCAGCTCGAGGCGCCGGTGCCCCTCGAGGCCAAGCTGGAGATGCTGGAGGCCCTGGTGGCGACCGGCGTCCGCCGGATCGAGGCGACGTCCTTCGTCTCGCCGCGGGCGGTCCCCGCGCTGGCCGACGCCGACCGGGTGGCCGCGGAGCTGTCCCGGTGGGGGAACGTGCACTGGTCTGCCCTGGTGGCCAACCCCCGGGGCGCCACCCGCGCGGTGGACGCCGGTGTGGCCGACCTGGAGTACGTCGTCTCCGCCTCCGACGGGCACAGCCGGGCCAACGCCGGGCGCTCCACCGCCGAGGCCGTCGGTGCGGTCGGCGAGATCGCCGGCCTGGCCCACGGCGCCGGCGGCTCGCTGGAGGTCGTCATCGCCACCGCGTGGGACTGCCCCTTCGACGGCCGCACGCCCATCCCCCGGACCGTCGACGTCGCCCGGGCCGCGGTCACCGCGGGCGCCGACGCGCTGTGCCTCGGCGACACCATCGGGACGACCACCCCGCTGCGCGTGGTCCAGCTGCTCGACGCCGTCCGCCGGGCCTGCCCGGGGGTGCCGGTCGGTGTGCACTTCCACGACACCCGCGGCACCGGGCAGGCCAACGCGCTGGCCGCCGTCCAGGCCGGGGTGACCCAGCTGGACTCGTCGGTCGGCGGCCTCGGCGGCTGCCCGTTCGCCCCGGGCGCCAGTGGCAACATCGCCACCGAGGAACTGGTCTACATGCTCGAGGAGTCCGGCGTGCGCACCGGCCTGGACCTCGACGCCGTCCTCGCCGCGGCCCGGGTCACCGAGCAGGCCGTCGGCCACGAGCTGCCCAGTTCGCTGTACCGGGCCGGCGGCCGGTCGGTGCCCCGTCCGGCACCCGTCGGCTGAGCCCGGCGCGTGGTTGGCTGGAGGCCATGAGCGAGCCGGGGTCCCCGCTGGACGGCGTCGTCGAGGTCGTCGACCCGACCCTCATGCGCGAGGTGCTGGGGCACTTCGCCTCCGGGGTCACCGTGGTCACCGCGCTCGACGACGAGGAGCCGATCGGTTTCACCTGCCAGTCGTTCAGCTCGCTGTCGCTGGACCCGCCGCTGGTCGTCTTCGCCCCGGCGCGGACGTCGCGCACCTGGCCGCGGCTGCGCGAGCTCGGCCGCTTCTGCGTCAACGTCCTGGCGGAGGACCAGGGCGGGCTGTCGGCGGCGTTCGCCCGCTCCGGCAGTGACAAGTTCGCCGGCGTCCACTGGCGGCCCAGCCGGCTCGGCCAGCCCGTGCTCGACGACGTCGTCGCCTGGATCGACTGCGAGCTGTGGGCCGAGTACGACGGCGGTGACCACACCCTCGTCGCGGCCCGCGTGCTCGACCTCGGTGCCGACGCACGGCGACGTCCCCTGCTGTTCCACCGCGGCGCCTACGGCCTGCTCGAGGGCCCGCGCGGCTGACCCGTCGCCGCGGGCAGGTGTGGGGACGACGCGGGCGGGCACCCACGTCCTGCACCGTCCGAGAGGAGACGACCGCCATGGGACTGCTCGACCGGCTCTTCGGCCGCCGCCGGCGGGACGACGAGGGCTACGCGCAGGGCTACTCGCGCGGCTACGACGGCTACGACTCGACCCCGCCGCCCCCGACCGGGCGCTCGGAGGACGAGAGGGCGATCGAGCGCTACCGCTACCTGCTGCGGACCGCCCCACCGGACCAGATCGAGGAGGCCCACGCGGAGGCGTTCGCCAAGCTCACCCCGGAGCAGCGCCGGCAGGTGCTCGACCAGCTCGCGGCCGCCGGTGAGCAGGCGCGCGGCGACGACCCGCGCAGCCTGGCCAGGGCCGCCACGCGGGCCGAGGTGCGCCGTCCGGGCACGCTGGAGCGGGCCTTCGGGGGCCACGGCGGCCCCGGCTACGGCGGTCCGGGCTACGGCGGTCCGGGCTACGGCGGTCCGGGCTACGGCGGTCCGGGCTACGGCGGCGGGTACGGCCCGAGCTTCGGCAGCATGATGGGCGCCAGCCTCCTGGGCACCGTGGGCGGCCTGGTGGTCGGGACGGCGGTCGCCGACGCGCTGTTCGACACCGGTCTCGGGGACGGAGGCCTGTTCGGCGGCGGCGACGAGGAGACCTACGCCGCGGGCTACGCCGACGGCGGGGACCACGGCGGCGACCCGGGGGGCGACTTCGCCGGCGGCGCCGACGCCGGCGGGTGGGACGGCGGCGGCGACTTCGGGGGCGGGGACTTCGGCGGCGAGTTCTGAGCCGCCGCCCTACCGCGGGAGGACGCGGGCAGGGGCGCCACGGCGCAGCCACAGCAGGCCGAGGACCGGCAGCACCAGCGGGATGAACAGGTAGCCGCGCCCGTAGGCCGACCACACCGTCTCGTCGGGGAAGGCCGCCGGGTCCAGCACCGACAGCGTGCCCACCACCAGCACGCCGGCCAGCTCCACCGAGCAGGCCACGAGGGCGGTGCGCCGACCGCCCCGGGCGAAGGCGACCGTGGCCACCACGTAGACGACCGCGGCCAGCGCCGACAGCAGGTAGGCGACCGGTGCCTCGTGGAACCGGGTGGCCAGCTGGACGGCGGCCCGGGCGCCCGCGGCCAGGGCGAACACCCCGTAGACGGCCACGAGCACCCGCCCCGGCCCACCCGCGGTCGCGTCGTCGGTCCGTCCCGGTTCAGCCACCGGTCGCCTCCCACAGTTGCACCAGCCGCCAGATCATGACCGCCACCGCGCCCGCCGCGACGGCCAGCACCGTGCCCGCCCAGCGCGTCGGCTCCGAGCGGGCCCACAGCCCGCCGGCGACCGGCAGCAGCACGACGCCGCCCAGGTAACCGAGGAACGTGGGCGTGTCCGCCGGGTGCTGCCCCCGCACCAGCAGGACGACGGCGACCACCGTCTGCACCAGCAGCAGCGCCTCCAGCAGCGCCGTCCCCCACAGGTGCAGCAGGCCGATCCGCCGCCGCGCCACGGTCGAGACCACGCCGGCCAGGGCCACCGCGGCGGCGACCACCGTCACCGCCACCACGAGCGCCGGGATCACCGGGGGGACCTCGCGGGGACGGCGCTGAGCACGGATGTCATCCTCCCGCGTGGGGGAGACGACCCGGGTACCGCCCTGCCCCGGGTCGCAGACCGCGCGGGCGCGCTCAGCGGGGGGTGCGCCGGGAGGATCGTCATGACCGTCCGCGACCTGGTGGTCGACCTCTTCTCCGAGCACGTCGACGCCGTCACCGACGAGCCGGTCCGGCTCCGGTCCCTGGTGACGCTGCTCGACCACTTCGACGTCGCGGAGCCGACGTCGCGCATGACGACGGCCGCGCTGCGCCGCTCCGGCTGGCTGGCTGCCTCCCGGCGCGGCCGGGAGACGCTGTACAGCCCCACCCAGGTCCTGCGCGACGCCGTCCGGACGCGGTGGCGCCGGCTGGACGAGCGGCTCGCGCCCTGGGACGGCCGCTGGCGCATGGTGATCTACACCGTGCCCGAGACCGACCGGTCGGCCCGGGAACGGGTGCGCCGCACCCTCACCCGGCACGGGTTCGGCCCGCTCGCCCCGGCGACCTGGCTCTCACCGCACCGGGTGGCCCTCGACGACGTCCGCAAGGAGCTGGCCGGGGAGCCGATCAGCCGGCTGGACCTGCTCACCGCCCAGGTCACCGGGGAGGCCGGCGGCTCCGACACCGACCTGGCCGCCCGCTGCTGGGACCTGCAGGCGGTCGCGGCGGCCTACCGCCAGGAGACCGCCCGCCTGCGCGCCGTGCTGGCCGCGCCCGTCCCCGACGGCCCCCAGGCGCTGGTCACCCACCTCCGGGCGCTGGCCGCGGTCCGACGTGCCTGCGCCGGCGACCCGATGCTGCCCGACGCCCTGCGGCCTCCGGGGTGGCCCGGCGCGGAGCTCCGGCGGACCTGGGAGGAGCTGTGCGCCCGGCTGCACGGCCCGGCGCGCGCGCACGTCGCCGCCGTCCTCGACCGGCCGCGCTCGGCTCAGCGGTGCACGGTCGACATGTCCGGGTAGCGGTCCCCCGCGGCGGCGCCGGCGGGAGCGGCCTCGTCGAGCCGGCGCAGGTCGTCGTCGGTCAGCCGGACGTCGGCGGCCGCGGCGTTCTCCTCGAGGTAGCGCACCCGCTTGGTCCCGGGGATCGGCACGATCACCGGCCGGCCGTCGCGGTCGCTCCGGGCCATCACCCAGGCCAGCGCGAGCTGGCCGGCAGTGACGCCCTTCTCGTCGGCGATGCCGCGCACCCGGTCGACCAGCTCCAGGTTCCGTGCCAGAACCTCGGCCTGGAACCGCGGGTTGCGCCGGCGGAAGTCGTCGGGCGCGAGGTCGTCGAGGCTGCGGATCTGCCCCGACAGGAAGCCGCGGCCCAGCGGCGAGTACGCCACGAAGCCGATCCCGAGCTCGGCGCAGGTGGCCAGCACGCCGTCGTCCTCGGGGTCGCGGGTCCACAGTGAGTACTCCGTCTGCACCGCGGTCACCGGTTGCACCGCGTGCGCCCGGCGGATGGTCTCCGGCGCGGCCTCGGAGATGCCGACGTGCCGGACCTTGCCCGCGTCGACCAGTTCCCGCAGTGCGCCCCAGGTGTCCTCGACCGGCACGGTGGTGTCCACCCGGTGCTGGTAGTAGAGGTCGATGACGTCGACGCCCAGCCGCTGCAGCGAGGCGTCGCACGCCCGCCGGACGTAGTCGGGCCGGCCGTTGATGCCGCGGAAGGACCCGTCCTCGCCACGCTCGTTGCCGAACTTGGTGGCCAGGACGACCTCGTCGCGGCGCCCGGCGATCGCACGGCCGACCAGCCGCTCGTTGGTGAACGGCCCGTACATGTCCGCGGTGTCCAGGAAGGTGACGCCCAGGTCCAGCGCCCGGGCGATCGTCCGCTCCGCCTCCACCTGGTCGCCGGTTCCGTAGAACTCGCTCATCCCCATGCAGCCGAGCCCCTGGGCCGAGACGGGGAGCCCGCCGAGTGTGCGCATCTCCATGGCCCCTCCCCTGCCCGGTGACCCGGCGGGCCAACCGGCGCACGGGGACCCGGTTGACAGGCGGTGCGGGTGGTGTGACAGGTTAGGTCAGCCTCACTTAGCCAAGCCTCACCTCATGCTGGTCCGACAGGAGCACGATGCGCACGACTGCCCGGCCGCTGGCCGCCCTCTCCCTGACCGCGGCCGCCGCCCTCGCCCTCAGTGCCTGCGGCGGGGGAGGCACCGACGCCCAGGCGGCGTCCGGGTCCACCGACTCCACCCCCACCGAGGTCACGGTCACCCACGCCCAGGGCGAGACCACCGTGCCGGTCGACCCGGAGACGGTCGTGGTCTTCGACGTCGGCGTCATCTCCACCCTCGACAGCCTGGACGTCGAGATCGCCGGTGTGCCCGACGCGGTCTTCCCCGAGTCGCTGTCCCGGTACGGCGGGGACGAGTACGCCAAGGTCGGCTCCCTGTTCGAGCCCGACTACGAGGCGGTCAACGCCCTCGAGCCCGACCTGATCGTCGTGGCCGGGCGCTCCGCCGCGGTCTACCCCGAACTGGCCGAGATCGCGCCGACGATCGACCTGACCGTCGACAACTCCGACTTCCTGACCTCCTTCGAGGAGCGCGTGACGACCCTCGCCGAGGTCTTCGGGGAGGAGGACGCCGTCGCGCAGCGGCTGGAGGCCCTCGAGGCTCGTGTCGCCGAGGTCTCCGAGACCGCCCAGGGTGCCGGCGAGGCGCTGTTGGTGATGACCAACGCCGGCGAGCTCAGCGCCTACGGGCCCGACACCCGCTTCGGTCTGGTCTTCAACGAGCTCGGCCTCACCCCGGCCGACGACGACCTGACCGCCGCCGACCACGGCGACGCCATCTCCTTCGAGTACCTCGCCGAGACCGACCCGGACATCCTGCTGGTCCTCGACCGGGACGCCGCGATCGGCGAGAGCGGCACCACCGCGCAACAGGTGCTCGACAACGAGCTCGTCCACGGCACGACGGCCTGGACCGACGACGACGTGCACTACCTCGACTCGAGCGTCTGGTACATCGCCCCGAACGGTCTGCCGTCGGTCGAGCAGATGGTCGAGGAGATCGCCGCGGCGGTCGAGTGACCCGCCCGGCATGACCTCGCCCACACCCGGCACCACCGGCGACGCCGCACCCGCAGACCAGCGGGTGCGGCGTCGCCGCGGTGTCCAGCGCCGGCACGTGGCGGTGGGCCTCGTCGCCCTCGTCCTCGGCGCCGGCGCCTCGCTGTTCATCGGCGTCAGCGACCTGACGCCGCTGGACCTCCTGGACCCCGACGACCACGAGGCGCTGGTCCTGTGGACCAGCCGGGTGCCGCGGCTGGCCGCGATCCTGCTGGCCGGCTCGGCGATGGCCGTCGCCGGGCTGGTGATGATGCACCTCACCCGCAACCGCTTCGTCTCCCCGCACACCGCCGGCACGACGGAGTGGGCCGGCCTCGGCCTCGTGGTCGCCACGCTGCTGTTCGGCAGTACCTCGGTCTCCGGGAAGATGGCCATCGCGATCGTCTTCGCGGTGGTCGGGACCTTCCTCTTCCTGTACCTGCTCCAGCGGATCGTGTTCTCCGACATGATCGTCGTCCCGCTGGTCGGGATCATGCTCGGCGGCGTGGTGAGCGCGGCCACCACGTTCCTGGCCTACCGCTTCGACCTCCTGCAGAGCCTCGACGCCTGGACCAACGGCGACTTCTCCGGCGTGCTGTCCGGGCGCTACGAGCTGCTCTACCTCGTGCTGGGCGCGACGGTGGTGGCCTACCTCTACGCCGACCGGTTCTCCATCGCCGGCATGGGCGAGACCTTCGCGATCAACCTCGGCATCGCCTACACCCGGGTGGTCACGGTTGGGCTCGTCCTCGTGTCGGTGGTCACCGCCATCGTGGTGGTCACCGTCGGCTCCATCCCGTTCCTGGGCCTGGTCGTGCCCAACCTGGTCACGCTGGCGATGGGCGACAACCTGCGCCGGGTGCTGCCGGTGACCGCGCTCGCGGGCGCGGCGTTCGTCCTCGTCTGCGACGTGGTGGGGCGGACGATCCGCCACCCCTACGAGATCCCGGTGGGCACCGTGGGTGGCGTCGTCGGCGGGGTGCTGTTCATCGGCCTGCTGCTGCGGGCCCGGACGAGGGGCGTGGCGTGAGCACGCTCGTCACGACGACGCCGCGGCGGGCCGTCCGCCGTCCCGGCCGCACCCTCGCCGTCCTCGGCGTACTGACGGTGGTGGTCGTCGTCGCCTTCCTCACCGTCGACGTCACCGGCTCCTGGGACTACGCGCTGGCGCAGCGCGGCCGCCGGCTGGCCGCCATGGTCGTGGTCGCCGTCGCCGTGGCGGTCTCGACGGTGCTGTTCCAGACCGTCACCAACAACCGCATCCTGACGCCGAGCATCATGGGCTTCGACGCCCTGTTCGTGCTGATCCAGACCGTCGGCGTCTTCCTCCTCGGCGCCTCGACCGTCACCGCCACCGACCCCCGGCTGCGGTTCGCCCTCGAGGTCGTGGCGCTGGTGCTGTTCGGCGCCGGGCTCTACCGCCTGCTGTTCAGCCGCACCGAGCGCGACCTGTACGTGCTGGTCCTGGTCGGCATCGTGCTCGGCACGTCGTTCACCAGCCTCACCCTGCTGGTCTCCCGGCTGATCGACCCGAACGAGTTCCTCACCCTGCAGGACATGCTCTTCGCGTCGTTCACCACGGTCGACCGGCAGCTGCTCGCACTCTCCGCCGTCCTCGTCGCCCTGGTGACGGTCGCCGTGTGGCGGTTGCTCCCCCGGCTGGACGTCGTCGCGCTGGGCCGGGACACCGCGATCGGACTCGGCGTGGAGCACCGGCAGGTGGTCAACCGGGCCCTGCTGGCCGTCGCCGTGCTGGTGGCGGTCGCGACCGCGCTGGTCGGCCCGATCACCTTCCTCGGCCTGCTCGTGGCCAACCTGGCCCGCCAGCTGCTCGCGACCTTCCGGCACGCGTGGGTGCTGCCCGGCGCGACGCTGCTGGGCGTGCTCGCCCTGGTCGGGGGCCAGCTGGTGCTCGAGCGGGTGTTCGGCCTGACCACCACCCTGTCGGTGGTCATCAACTTCGTGGGCGGGATCGTCTTCATCGCCCTGCTGATCAGGGAGTCCCGGCTGTGATCGAGATCGAGTCCGTCTGCAAGTCCTACGGCGCGGCCCGGGTCGTGGACGACGTCTCACTGACGATCCCGTCCGGCGGCATCACCTCGCTGATCGGCGCCAACGGGGCCGGCAAGTCCACGCTGCTGTCGATCGTCGCCCGGCTGCTGCCGGCCGACTCCGGCCGGGTCGTCGTCGACGGCATGGACGTGGCGACGACGCCGTCGGCGGTGCTCGCCCGCCGCCTGGCCGTGCTCCGCCAGGAGAACGCGATGTCGGTACGGCTCACCGTCCGCGAGCTCGTCGCCTTCGGCCGGTTCCCGCACTCCGGCGGCCGGCTCACCGCGGAGGACCGCAGGCACGTCGACGAGGCCATCGGGTACTTCGAGCTCGGGGCCCTGGCCGACCGGCACCTCGACCAGCTCTCCGGCGGCCAGCGGCAGCGCGCCTACGTGGCCATGGTGATGTGCCAGGGGACCGACTACGTGCTGCTCGACGAGCCGCTGAACAACCTGGACATGCGGCATGCCGTGCAGATGATGCGGATGCTGCGCCGGCTCGCCGACGAGCTCGGCCGCACCGTCGTCCTCGTCGTCCACGACGTGAACGTCGCCTCCTGCTACTCCGACCGGATCGTCGCCATGCGCGACGGGCACCTGATCGCACACGGCCCGACCGACGAGCTGATGACGCCGGAGCTGCTGCGCAAGGTGTTCGACGTCGACGTGGAGGTGCACGAGCTGGACGGCCGGCGGATCGGCGTCCCCTGGGGCTGACGTCGGGCCCGCGCGGCGGCGGAGTCGGCCGCCGCCGTCCCTCCGTTCCACGTGGAACGCGCACCGCGTTGCGTGCGTGTGACGTTCTCGCGGCCGCCTGGCGGGTCCCTGGAGAGGGGGGTTGGATCACTTCCATGTGCGGCCTCTGCGGCGAGATCAGGTTCGACGGCACCCTGGCCGACACCACCGCCGTGGCGCGGATGGTGGAGTCGCTGGTCCCCCGCGGCCCGGACGGTCAGGGGACGTGGAGCAACGGGCGGGTGGCCTTCGGGCACCGGCGGCTGTCGGTGATCGACCTGTCCACCTGCGGTTCCCAGCCGATGATCGACAACGACCTCGGGCTGACCGCCGTCTTCAACGGCTGCATCTACGACTACCAGGAGCTGCGGGCCGAGCTCGAGGGCCACGGCTACCGCTTCTTCTCGCACAGCGACACCGAGGTGATCCTCAAGGGCTACCACCACTGGGGTACCGACGTCGTCTCGCACCTGCACGGCATGTTCGCCTTCGTCATCCACGAGCGCGACACCGGCCGGATCGTCATGGCCCGCGACCGGCTCGGCATCAAGCCGCTCTACCTGGCCGAGACGCCGGGCCGGCTGCGGTTCGCCTCGACCCTCCCGGCGCTGCTGAGGGCGGGGGACGTCGACACCTCGATCGACCCGGTCGCGCTGCACCACTACCTCACCTGGCACGCCGTCGTCCCGGCGCCGCGGACCATCCTCAACGGCGTCCGGAAGCTGCCGCCGGCCACCCTGCGGGTCATCGAGGCCGACGGCACCTCCCGCGAGGAGCGGTACTGGAACGCCACCTACGAGCGGCGCCCCGAGCACGCCTCCTGGTCCGCCCGCGACTGGGAGGACGCGATCGAGGAGGCGTTGCGGGTCGCCGTCCGCCGGCGGCTGGTCGCCGACATCCCGGTGGGCGTGCTGCTGTCCGGTGGCCTGGACTCCAGCCTCATCGTCGGCCTGCTGGCCCAGGAGGGGCAGACCGGCCTGGCCACCTACTCGATCGGCTTCGAGGCCGTCGGGGGGCGCGAGGGCGACGAGTTCCAGTACTCCGACGTCATCGCCGAGCGGTTCGCGACCGACCACCACCGCATCCGGGTCGCCTCCGACGAGCTCGCGGCGGCGCTGGGGCACGCCATCGGCGCGATGGCCGAGCCCATGGTCAGCCACGACGTCGTCGCCTTCGACCTGCTCTCGGAGCGGGTGAGCCAGAGCATCCGGGTGGTGCAGTCCGGCCAGGGCGCCGACGAGGTCTTCGCCGGCTACCACTGGTACCCGCCGCTGGCCGGCGTCGGCCGGGACGAGGCCGTGGAGCGCTACGCCGCGGCGTTCTTCGACCGCGACCACGCGCAGATGCGGTCGGTCGTCTCCGACCGGTACGCCCTGACCGAGGACCCGAGCCTGGCGTTCGTCCGCCGGCACATGTCCATGGCCGGCGCCGAGACGGCGGTGGACGCCGCGCTGCGCCTGGACAGCGAGGTCATGCTCGTCGACGACCCGGTCAAGCGCGTGGACAACATGTCCATGGCGTGGGGCCTGGAGGCCCGGGTGCCCTTCCTCGACCACGACCTGGTCGAGCTGGCCGCGATGTGCCCGCCGGAGCTCAAGCTGGCCGACGGCGGCAAGGGGGTGCTCAAGGCGATCGGCCGGCGGATCATCCCGCCGGAGGTCATCGACCGGCCCAAGGGCTACTTCCCGGTGCCGGCGATCACCCACCTCGAGGGCAAGGTGCTCGGCCTGGTGCGCGACGCGCTCTCCGGCGAGGCCGCCCGTGACCGCGGGCTGTTCCGCCCCGAGTACGTGCGCGAGCTGCTCGCCGACCCCAACGGTGAGCTGACGCCGCTGCGCGGCAACAAGCTCTGGCAGCTCGGCCTCCTCGAGCTGTGGCTGCAGACGCACGGGGTGTGACGGTGCCCCGACTCGCCGGGCACCGTCGCCGTACACCGGTGACGGAGACCCCGTCGTTCACCAACCGCTCGTGGGAACTGCCCTCGGAGCACCAGCGCCAGGGCATGGCGACCGACGTCGTGCTCGACCTCGGCTGGGGACGGCTGGTCTTCGGCCAGACCTTCGACGACCTGAGCGGGATCGTGGACGCGCTGCGCCACGAGGGCAGCGGCCGCCGCGACATCTGCATCTACCCGCGCGACCCGCACGTGCTCGTCGGCATGGCCCCCGACGAGCTGTTCATCGACCCGAGCTACACCTACCGGCTCGACCTGCACCGCTACCGGCCGCGGCACGAGCTCATCCGCGGCGTCTTCGTGCGCACGGTGACCTCGCTGGCCGACATGGAGCAGATCAACGACATCTATGCCCGCAACGGCATGGTCACCGGCGACGCCGGGACGATGTGGGCCAACCACCGCACCCGCACGTTCACCTACCTGGTCGCCGAGGACCGGCGGACCGGCCGCATCGTCGGCACGGTGACCGGCGTCGACCACGTCCTGGCCTTCGGCGACCCGGAGGGCGGCGCCAGCCTGTGGTGCCTGGCGGTGCACGCCCAGGACGCGCCGCCCGGGACCGGCGAGGCGCTGGTCCGGGTGCTCGCCGAGCGCTACGTCGGCCGCGGGCGGGCCTATCTGGACCTGTCGGTGCTGTACGACAACAGCGGCGCGATCGCGCTGTACCGCAAGCTCGGGTTCCAGCGGACGCCGGCGGTGTGCGTCAAGCGCAAGAACCCGATCAACACGCCGCTGTTCGCCTCCCGCCCGCCGGGCCTGGAGGACCTCAACCCCTACGCCCGGATCATCGCCGACGAGGCGCTCGAGCGGGGCATCCGCGTGGAGGTCACCGACGCCGAGTGGGGTGAGATCCGGCTGTCCCTCGGCGGCCGCAGCGTGCTGACCCGCGAGTCGCTGTCGGAGTTCACCAGCGCGGTGGCGATGAGCCGCTGCGACGACAAGCGGGTCACCCGCCGGATCATGGAGCGCGCCGGCGTGCGCGTGCCGAAGGGCGCGCTGGTGACCGAGGGCCGGCTCGACGACGGGCTGGCGCTGCTCGCCGAGTGTGGCGAGGTCGTGGTCAAGCCGGCCCGCGGCGAGCAGGGCCGCGGGATCACCGTGGGTGTGACGTCCGCGGAGGCGCTCGGGAAGGCGGTCGACGCGGCCCTGCACTTCTGCCCCGACGTGCTGGTCGAGGAACTCGTGGCCGGCGACGACCTCCGGGTGGTGGTCATCGACCACGAGGTGGTGGCCGCCGCGGTGCGCCGTCCGGCCGAGGTGGTCGGTGACGGCCGCAACGCGGTGACCGAGCTGGTGCGGGCCACCAGTCGCCGCCGGGAGCGCGCCACCGGCGGGGAGTCGAGGATCCCGCTGGACGACACCACCGCCGAGGTGGTGGCCGAGGCCGGCTACGGCATGGCGGACGTGCCGCCGTCCGGGGAGCGCATCCGGGTCCGGCGGACGGCGAACCTGCACACCGGCGGCACCATCGAGGACGTCACCGACCGGCTGCACCCGGAGATCGCGGCGGCGGCGGTGCGGGCCAGCCGGGCGATCGGCATCCCGGTCACCGGGCTGGACTTCCTGGTGCCCGACCTCGACGGCCCCGAGCACGTGTTCATCGAGGCCAACGAGCGGCCCGGGCTGGCCAACCACGAGCCGCAGCCCACCGCGGCGCGCTTCGTGGACCTGCTGTTCCCCGAGACCCGCCGGCGCCGAGGGACCGGTGGAGCCGACCCCGGGGCGTGACGCCCGGGTGAGGGGTCAGCGGGGAGCGAAGACCGCGAGCAGCTCGTCGACCTCGCGGTGCGCCGTGCTCGGGTGCCGGAAGGGCCGGTGCGGCTGCACCTCGTAGTGGGTGCGCCGGCCACGGCGGGTGCGGACCAGGTACCCCTCCCCCTCCAGGTCGCGCAGGATCGACAGTGCCGAACGCGTGCTGATGCCCACGCGGGCGGCGATGTCCGCCACGCGGAGGTCGGGGTCGGCGGCGACGGCGAGCAGCACGTGGCCGTGGCTGGTCAGGAACGTCCAGGCCGGACGGCGGTCCTCGGGCAGGAGTCCCTCCCTCTCCGCGGTGCAACGACAGGTGAAGTGTGCTTCACTGGTTCGCGGGAGGGGAGTACCCCCACGAGCGCTCCCGTCGTCAGTACGGCCCCCGCGGGAGGGGGTTCGGCGGAGCGGACCCCCCGGGGTCGGGAGAGACCTCCGGTCGGAACCGACCGGAAGGTGTCCGCGTGGACGTCTCGGTGTCCCTGTGGCTGGCCGTGCTCGGCCTCATCGTCGGCATGCTCGCCGTCGACCTCTTCGCCCATCGTCGCGCGCACGTCATCGGGGTGCGGGAGGCCGCCCTGTGGTCGGCGGTCTGGGTGCTCATCGGTGTGGGGTTCGGCGTCTGGGTGTGGTGGGCGCACGGCGCCGACCTGGGCCAGCAGTACTTCGCCGGCTACCTCATCGAGAAGTCCCTCGCCGTGGACAACGTGTTCGTCTGGGCGGTCGTCTTCACGTTCTTCGGGGTCCCCCGCGAGTTCCAGCACCGGGTGCTGTTCCTGGGCGTGCTGGGCGCCCTGGTCCTGCGCGGGCTGTTCATCGCCGGCGGCGCGCTGCTCATCGGCAGCTTCAGCTGGGTGCTCTACCTCTTCGCGGCCTTCCTGCTGTGGACCGGCTACCGGATGCTGCGGCAGCGGGACGAGCACATCGACCCCGGGCGGTCCCGGACCCTGCGGCTGTTCCGCAGGTACGTGCCGATGACCGACGCCTACCACGGCCAGCGGTTCCTCGTCCGGAGGGACGGCGTCCTGCTGGCCACTCCCCTGCTGGCGGTGCTGGCCCTCGTGGAGGTGACCGATGTCGTCTTCGCCGTCGACTCGATCCCGGCGATCTTCGCGGTCACCGACGAGCCGTTCCTGGTCTTCACCGCCAACGCCTTCGCGTTGCTCGGCCTGCGTGCGATGTACTTCCTGCTCGCCGACCTGGTCCACCGCTTCGTGTACCTCAAGGCCGGGCTGGCCCTGGTGCTCATGTGGGTGGGCGTGAAGATGCTGCTCAAGGTCGACGTCCTCTACGTGCCGACCGTCGTCAGCCTCGTCGTCATCACCACGATCATCGGCGTCTCCGTCGCCGCCAGCCTCCGGGCGACGCGGGGCGGGAGCCGGCAGGCGGCGGAGGCCCCGGCCACTCCCCCGTTCCGGGTCGCCACCGCGGAGGAGACGGCGGCGCTGGAGCCGGCGTGGCGGCAGCGGCGCCGGAACGGGGTGCGCTCCTCGGGTTGACCGGCCCGGGGCCCGCCGTGCGTGCCGCCCGGCGGGCCCCGGCAGGCTGGGAGGATGCGCGGGTGGCGTACGTGCTGGCAGCGGTGGGCGGTGTGCTGGGTGCCCTGGCCCGCTGGGGGGTGGGGACGACGCTGCCGCACTCCCCCGCCGGGTGGCCGTGGGCGACGCTGCTGGTGAACCTGAGCGGCTGTCTGCTGATGGGCGTCCTGCTGACCGTCCTCGCGGCCCGCTCCCCCGAGCCGGCATGGGTCCGGCCGTTCCTGGCCGTCGGCGTGCTGGGTGGTCACACCACGTACTCCGCCTTCGCGGTCGAGGTCGTCGGGCTCGCGGACGCCGCGGCGCTGGCCGGGGCCGCCGGGTACGTCGTCGCCTCGGTCGTCGGCGGTGTGCTGGCGGTGGCGGCCGGGACGTGGGGGGCGCGGGCGGTCGTGGCCCGCCCCGTGCCGTGACCCCGCTGCTCGTGGCCGCCGGAGCGCTGGTGGGGGCGCCCCTGCGGCTGCTGGTCACGCGCCTGGCCGTCCGCGCCGGGCAGGACCCCGCCGTCGGCACCCTGGCGGTCAACGTCGCCGGCAGCGCCGTCCTGGGGGTGCTGCTCGGCCTGGGCGGCGTCTCCCCCGCGGTGCTGGCGCTGGTCGGCACGGGGTTCTGCGGGACCCTCACGACCTTCTCGACGTTCGGGGCCGACGTCGTCCGGCTGGTGGAGGAGCGTGCGCTCGGGCGTGCGCTCGGCTACCTGGTGGCGACGCTGGTGCTGGGCCTCGGGGTGGCCGCCGCCGGGTACCTCTCGGCCCGCGGATGAGGGTTCACGGTGCCCTCGGCGGGCGGCATCAGTAGGGTCGGACACGGCATGGGTGGAACATCAGGAGGAGACACGCGGGCGGACAGCCCGGTCGTCGTGGTGGCCAACCGGCTGCCCGTCGACCAGGTGACCGACCCGGACGGCACGACACGCTGGCAACGCAGCCCCGGCGGCCTGGTGACGGCCCTGGAGCCGTTCGTGGCCGGCCGCGGCGGCGCCTGGGTCGGCTGGTCCGGCTCGGCCGGGGACGCGCCGGAGCCGTTCGAGTCCGGCGGCATGCAGCTGATCCCGGTGCCGCTCTCCGAGGAGGAGGTGGACCGCTACTACGAGGGCATGTCCAACGCCTCGCTGTGGCCGCTCTACCACGACGTCGTCGAGAAGCCCGAGTACCACCGGACGTGGTGGGACACCTACGTCCAGGTCAACAAGCGCTTCGCCGAGCGTGCCGCCGAGGTGGCCGCCGAGGGCGCGATCGTCTGGGTGCACGACTACCAGCTGCAGCTGGTAGCCGGCGATGCTCCGGCAGCATCGGCCCGACCTGACCATCGGGTTCTTCCTGCACATCCCCTTCCCGCCCTACGAGCTGTTCACCCAGCTGCCCTGGCGCTCGGCGATCGTGGAGGGTCTGCTCGGCGCCGACCTCGTCGGCTTCCAGCGGCCCAGCGCGGCGTCGAACTTCGTCCAGCTGGCCCGCCGGCTGCACGAGCTGCCGGCCCGCGGCACGACCATCGAGTACGACGGCCGGACGGTCACCGCCCGGGCCTTCCCCATCTCCATCGACGTCGCCGCGTTCGACGAGCTGGCCAGCTCCCCTGACGTGGTCAAGCGGGCGGCGGAGATCCGCGCCGAGCTCGGCAACCCCGAGCGGATCATCCTCGGCGTCGACCGGCTGGACTACACCAAGGGCATCGCCGTCCGGCTCAACGCCTTCCAGGAGCTGCTGGAGGACGGCGTCCTCGAGACCCCGCAGACCGTGATGGTGCAGGTGGCCACGCCCAGCCGGGAGCGGGTCGAGCACTACGTGCACATGCGGGAGACGATCGAGCAGCAGGTCGGGCACATCAACGGCGTCTTCGGCACCCTCGGCGGCCCGGCCGTGCACTACATCAACCAGTCGGTGCCCCGCGAGGAGCTGGCCGCCCTCTACCGGGCCGCCGACGTCATGCTCGTGACGCCGTACCGCGACGGGATGAACCTGGTCGCCAAGGAGTACGTCGCGGCGCGCAGCGACCTCGGCGGCGCCCTGGTGCTGTCGGAGTTCGCCGGTGCCGCCGCCGAGCTGAAGCAGGCCTTCCTCGTCAACCCGCACGACATCGCCGGCGTCAAGAACCAGCTGGTGCGGGCGCTGCGTGCCGAGCCGGCAGAGCTGGCCAGGCGGATGCGGGCGATGCGCCGGCACCTGGCGAAGAACGACCTCGAGCACTGGGCGACGTCCTTCTTCGACGCGCTGCGCGCGCAGCAGTGATGGCCGGGCCGCCCGCCGAGCTGACCTCCGCTCTCCGGGATCTCGCCGGACGGCGGCCGCTGCTGGTGGCCAGCGACTACGACGGCGTCCTCGCGCCCCTGGTGGGGGACCCGTCGGCGGCGGTCCCCTCCCCCGGTGTCGCCGGGGCGCTGGCCCGGCTCGCCGAGCGCCCCCGCGTCGTGGTCGCGCTCGTCAGCGGCCGTGGTGTGGCCGACCTGCGGACCGTCAGCGGGCTGTCGGGGCCCTACCGGTGGGTGGGCAGCCACGGCGCGGAGTTCGACGGCCCGCTCACCGGCGAGCTCGCCGCCCGGCGGGACGCGCTCGCCGCGCGGCTGGCCCCCCTGGTGGCCGCGGTGCCGGGCGCGCTGTTGGAGGTCAAGCCGGCCAGCGTCGCGGTGCACGTACGGCAGGTGACCGACCGGATCGCGGCCACCGAGCTGCTCGCGGCCGCGGATCGGGCGGCCGATCCGTCACTGACGAAGAAGCCCGGCAAGGAGGTGCTCGAGCTCGCCGTCACCGATGCCGACAAGGGGCGCGCGCTGCTCCGGCTGCGGGACGAGCTCGGGGCCGCGGCGGCGGTCTACCTCGGGGACGACCTCACCGACGAGGACGCCTTCCGGGCCCTTCCCGCGGACGACGTCACCGTGAAGGTCGGCGAGGGCGAGACCGCCGCCCGCTTCCGCATCCCGGACACCGCCGCCGTCGTCCCCCTGCTCGAGGACCTCGCCGCCCTGCTCGCCTGACGCCGGTGGCGCGGGTGACACCCGTGGCGCGGGTGACGCCTGTGGCGCGGGCCGGCTCCGGGTCACCGGCGCGGCCGGTGTCGCTCACCGGCCCGGCACTGTCGACAATCACGCCGTCGGCCCAGGACGGGCCCACCGCGCATTCCGGGAAATGGTTCCCCGCCGTTTCCGCTCCTGTCGACACGACGCCGGGGATGCAACGGTGACCGCACCCGCGGGAACGATTCTGCAACCACTGCGGAATGGGCGCGGACAGCCTCCGGAATGGCTCCACACTATGGCGGATCGCACGTCCGACCGAGTCGCCGTCCCTGGAGGGGCTCCCCCGTGTACTCCGCCACCACCCCTGCTCCCCCTGGCCGCGCCCCCGGGTGGTTCGCCGACCGCCCCCTGGGTGTGCGCATCGGCGCCGTCGTCGCGCTGCTGGCCGTCGTCGTCCTGGCCACCAACCTCCTGGCGGTCCTGCGCATCTCCGAGATGCGCACGCACCAGGAGACGATCTACACCGAGAACCTCGAGCCGCTGAACGCGCTCTCGGCCGTGCAGCGCGCCACCGCCGCACACCGCGCCCGCGTGCTCGAGTACGCCGTCTCCGACCCCGCCCGCCGGCAGGAGCTGCTGGGCGAGATGGACGAGAAGCAGGCCGACGTCGACGCGGCGCTCGCCGCGTACGAGCCGTACGTGATCGACCAGGCCGCGATGGAGGCCTACCTCGAGGGCCGGGAGCAGTTCCTCACCACCAACGCCACCCAGCTCTTCCCCGCCGCCGACCGCGGCGACCTCGCCACGTACGCGCAGCTGTACCGCGACGTCTCCAGCCCGCTGCTCACCCAGATCGCCGACGGGCTCGAGGAGGAGGGCGTGGCCCAGTCGGAGCAGGCGGCCGCCCGCAACGCCTCAGCCGCCGAGGAGGCGGACTCCTCCGTCACCATGCTGCTCCTCGCGGCCTCGACCGCCGTCGTCGTGGCGTCCGTGCTGACCGTCGTCGTCGTCCGCCGCATCACCCGCACCGTGCGCGCGGTGCAGGAGGTGGCCGAGGCGATGGCCGACGGCGACCTGCGCCGCAGCACCGACGTCCACTCCCGCGACGAGCTCGGCCGGATGGCCGCCGCCCTGGACGCCGCGCAGGCCAACCTGCGCGAGGTGATGACGTCCGTGGCGTCCTCGGCCGACGCGGTGGCGGCCTCGTCGGAGGAGCTGTCGGCGTCGTCGGCGCAGATCGCGGCGTCGGCGGAGGAGACCAGTGCGCAGTCCGGTGTCGTGGCCGGCGCGGCCGAGGAGGTCACGCGCAGCGTGCAGACCGTCGCGGCGGGTGCCGAGCAGATGGGCGCCTCGATCCGGGAGATCGCCACCAACGCGGCGGAGGCGAGCCAGGTCGCCTCCCGGGCGGTGAGTGCCGCGGCGTCGACGACGGCGACGGTGGCGAAGCTGGGGGAGTCCTCGGCCGAGATCGGCAACGTGGTGAAGGTGATCACCAGCATCGCCGAGCAGACCAACCTGCTGGCGCTCAACGCCACCATCGAGGCCGCGCGGGCCGGAGAGGCCGGCAAGGGCTTCGCGGTGGTCGCGAACGAGGTCAAGGAGCTGGCGCAGGAGACGGCCAAGGCGACCGAGGACATCGCCCGCCGGGTGCAGGCCATCCAGCACGACACGACCGCGGCGGTGACCGCGATCGAGGAGATCAGCACGATCGTGGCGCAGATCTCCGACCGGCAGACCACCATCGCCTCGGCGGTGGAGGAGCAGACCGCGACCACCAGCGAGATGTCGCGCTCGGTGACCGAGGCCGCCGGTGGGTCCGGGCAGATCGCGGAGAACATCGTCAGCGTCTCGACCGCCGCGGAGTCGACGACCCAGGCGCTGACCCAGACCCGCAGCGCCGTCGAGGAGCTCTCCCGCATGGCCGCGGACCTGCGCGCCTCGGTGAGCCGCTTCACGTACTGAGCACGCACCTCAGGCCGTCCCGCGGGGCGGTGGCCGGACGTCCCGGTCACCGCCCCGTCGTCGTTCCCGGGGACGCCGGGACGTCGACGACCCGTTCCTCCGGATCGTCGGGTCGACGCCACCAGGAATGGTCAGCGACCATTCCTGGTCACTGCGGGCACACACCAGGGGTGCTGCTCGCGGCGTCCCCTGCCTCGAGTCGTCGACCGCGACGCCGGTGACCCCCGGAACGGGGACCCGGACGGTCCGGGGGTCACCGTCCTGCACTCCCGAATCGTCGAGTCGACACCGGGAGAACGGTCGACGAGCGATTTTCCTGCACCGCGCGACACGCGCCGAAATGGTGGTGGAGGGCCCGTCCGGCCGCCCTACCTTTCTCCGCGGAATGGCGGTCGCGTCCCGTCCGGGACAGAGGAGTGAGGAAGTCCAGACATGACCCACGAGGTTGGCGGCGGTCGCGTGCGACGCATCGGCGTCCGCGGCTCGATCCTGGCGGTGGGAGCCGCCGGCATGACGGCGGCCGCCGCGGTGGGCGGCTTCGCCCTGTCCGGCCTGGGGGGCGCGGGGGAGGCCCTGGACGACGTCACCCGGCTCCAGGGCGCGCTCACCAGCGTGCAGGAGATCCAGACCTCGAACGCCGACGTCACCGGGTGGCAGACCGCCTACGCCTGGGACGCGCGCCGTGTCGGTGGTCCCGCCGCCGTCCTCGACGGCAACGCCAACCGCGCCGGCTACCTCGACAGCGCCGACCGGCTGCGGGCCCAGCTGGAGGCCGTGCCGACCGACGTCCTCTCCGCGTCAGAGCGCGAGACGTTCCAGCAGATCGAGCAGAACTGGGAGGCGTTCTTCGCCGTCGACGACCAGGTCGTCACCCGGTACGCGCAGGGCACCGCGGCCGGTGTCGAGGCGGGGGACGCCCTGGTGGTGGGTGACGGGTACGCCGTCTACTTCGAGGTCCTCCAGCTGACCGCGGACCTGCGCGAGTCCCTCCAGAGCCGGGTCGAGGAGGCGGTCGTGTCCGCCGACGAGGAGCAGACGCAGGCGCAGTGGACCATGCTCGCCGTCATCGTGCTGGGGGCGCTGCTGGCGCTGGGCCTGGCGCTGGCCGTGGCGCGGCGGATCGTGCGTCCGCTGGAGGCGGTGGCGTCGGTCGCCGCAGCGCTCTCGGACGGCGACCTGACCCGGTCCACCGGCGTCGTCCGGGACGACGAGGTCGGCCGGACGGCGGCGGCGATCGACAGCGCACTGGGCGATCTGCGGCGGGTCATGGCCGCGGTGGCGGCCTCGGCCGATGCGGTGGCGGCCTCGTCGGAGGAGCTGTCGGCGTCCTCGGCGCAGATCGCGGCGTCGGCGGAGGAGACCAGTGCGCAGTCCGGTGTCGTGGCCGGGGCCGCCGAGGAGGTCAGCCGGAACGTGCAGA